>JBKEBR010000331.1:0-10214 GCA_047973285.1 Oscillospiraceae bacterium
AGGCTTTCCCGCCGGTGCAGCGGTGCTTTCCATTGGCGGAAGAGTGCCGCCCTCCATCAAGATCCGGAAATCGTCGCCGGAAATTTTTTCTCTCTCCAGCAATGTTTTGGAAATAAGGTGAAGCTGGCCCATGTGTTCTTCCAGAATGTTTTTCGCGGCTTCAAACGCCTCGTCCATCATTTCCCGAATTTCGCTGTCAATTTGGCTGGCAACCTCTTCGGAATAATGGCGGCCGCTGCTAAAATCTCTGCCCAAAAAGGTTTCACCCGGGTCGGTATCGTACACAACGGGGCCAAGCCGCTCGGAAAACCCGTACCGGGTTACCATGGAACGGGCCAGGCCTGTGGCACGCTCCAGGTCGTTGGAAGCCCCGGTGGAAATGTCGTCCAGCACCAGCTTTTCAGCCACCCGGCCACCCAGCATAGAGACAATATTTTCCTTCATTTGGGTTTTGGTGCGGAATTGTACGTCTTCTTCGGGGCGGTACATGGTAAACCCGCCCGCAGGGCCGTGCGGAATAATTGTAATTTGGTGAACAGGGTCGCTGCTTTTGCAGTAATAGGCCGCAATGGCATGGCCAGATTCATGGTAAGCGGTAAGCTTGCGCTCTTTTTCGCTCACCACCCGGCTGCGCTTTTCGGGCCCGGCCATTACTTTTATGCTGGCTTCTTCAATATCCAGCTCTGTAATGGCTTTCCGGTTGCGCCGGGCCGCCAGCAAGGCCGCCTCATTCACCAAATTTTCAAGGTCGGCGCCGGTAAAGCCCGGCGTGGTGCGGGCAATAATTTTAAGGTCGACATCCGGCGCCAGGGGCTTGGTGCGGGTATGCACCTTCAAAATTTCTTCCCGGCCCTTTACGTCGGGGTAGCCAACGTATACCTGCCTGTCAAACCGGCCGGGGCGAAGCAGCGCCTTGTCCAGAATGTCGGCCCGGTTGGTGGCGGCAATTACAATTACGCCTTCATTGCCAGCAAACCCGTCCATTTCCACAAGCAGCTGGTTCAAGGTTTGCTCCCGTTCATCGTGCCCGCCGCCAAGCCCGGCGCCGCGCTGGCGGCCCACCGCGTCTATCTCATCAATAAACACAATGCCGGGGGCGGTTTTCTTTGCCTTTTCAAATAAATCCCTAACGCGGGAAGCACCTACGCCAACGTACATTTCCACAAAGTCGGAGCCGGAAATGGAGTAAAACGGCACACCCGCTTCACCTGCGCAGGCCCGGGCCAGCAGGGTTTTACCGGTACCCGGGGGGCCCACAAGCAAAACACCGTGGGGAATACGCGCCCCAAGAGTATTGAACTTGTGCGGGTTTTTAAGGAATTCCACAATTTCCTGCAGCTCTTCCTTTTCCTCGTCGGCGCCCGCCACATCCTTAAAGGTGGTTTTGTTTTTACTGCCCGCCTGGTTTTTCACCTTGGCTTTGCCAACATTCAGGGCATTTTTTCCACCCTCGTTTTGCATCACCATAAAATAATAGAAAAAGGCGCCCAGTGCAATTAAAATAATAATGGAAGGAATGATCATGAACCACACGGAATTATCGCCGCTCGCGGTAAAATCGTATACCATGGGGTTTTTGGTGTTTTCCTGGTTATAGGCCTTAATATAATCCGGCAGCTTCTGGGTGAACAGCCCCAAATACTGCATTCTGTAGGTTTGCGGCTGCTTTTCATCCGAATCTTTTAAATAGTACTCTAACTCGCCGTTTCCAATGTCCAGTGTAAAAGAGGAAACATTGTTTTTCTCAAACTGGGCAATTACCTCAGAATACCGTACGCTGCTGTTTTGGGAAGTGAAATTCCCCCGGAAAAGATATACCAGCAGCAACACCCCCATTAACAGCAGCAATATATTGCTAAGGCGCGGTTTTTTTGTCAATTCATTCATCTCCTAAGTGGCGGAACTAAAATGGGAAAAGCATTGTTACTGTGTGCAGCCGGCCTCTTCTTTTTGCTGTTCGTACACTTCCGGCTTTAAAACGCCAATTACCGGCACATTGCGGTAATGCTCAATATAATCGAGGCCATATCCAACAATAAACTCATCCGGTACTTCAAACCCAACATAATCCGGCTGAATAGGCACCATGCGGCGGGAGGGTTTGTCCAGCATGGTTACAATTCGAATGCTCGCCGGGTTTCTGCCTGCCAGCAGCTTTTTCAGGTAAGAAAGAGTCATGCCGGAATCCAAAATATCCTCTACAATCAACAGGTCTTTTCCGGCAATTTCAATATCAATGTCCTTCACAATTTTAACAATGCCGCTGCTTTTGGTGCCGCTGCCATACGAAGAAACAACCATAAAATCTATTTCAAGCGGCACGGTAATGGCGCGCATTAAATCGGCCATAAAAACAACAGAACCTTTCAAAACGCTCACCATCAGCAAGTCTTTTCCCTGGTAATCCTTGCTGATTTGTTTTCCAAGTTCTGTTACACGGCTTTGAATTTCCTCTTCTCTCAAAATAACGTGGTCCAAATCGTTTTTATAGTCCCCATTTTTATACATAAAAGGGCCCCCCGCTTTTGCAATTTTTATAGTGGCTCTATAGAAAGAATACGGGTTGTTTTTTCTGTAACGCCAACCCCTTCGCAAAACCCCGTGCCCCAAACCCACAGCACCGTGCCGCCCGCACACAGCAAAGGCCATTTCCAACGTTGTTCCACCGGTGTTTTTTGCTCATTCATCCATTTTTTCAGCGTTTTGGTCAAACCTCTTCCGGGGGGCGAAAAGCAATCTCCCGGGCGGCGGGTTCGAAATACACTATTCTTGGTTATTTTATCATAGTCTGCCACAAAGGTAAAACTTTTTTGAGCAGTTTTATAGAGAAAACCTGCAATCTCTTCTTTTTTTTGTATTTTTACCAGCAGCCGGTACCCGCCGAAAAGGCTTGTCTCTCCCTCTTGCAGCAAAACCACCGGCGGCTCTTCGCCCGCAGGCGGCAGCATTGGGCGCACCGGCATTGTAAGAAGCACTTCTTCACCCCTGCGCGTAAAAAGGGTGTTCTCCCCCAGTTGAAGGACGGCAAGCTCCCCTTTTAAAACCCGTTCCATAAGCGCAAGTTTATTTCTGCTTACCGGCCGGGCCGCAATAAAAGAAAGGGCATACAGGCGCACAGGCTGGGCCGCCTGTAAAAGCTGCGATGCCAGAAAACCCGTTTCGGTTTTTGCCTGCCGTACAACCTGCTGCGCCTGCCGGGCAAGGTATTGGTCCAGCTGGGCCATGTCGGCGGCCATTCTGCCCAGTGCGCTTTGCGCGCCGGGGTGGGCCTTTTCAAGCGCAGGCAAGGCCTGTAAGCGAATTTGGTTGCGGGAGTATACCGTGCTTTGGTTGGTACTGTCGGTTACATACTCCAGTTTGTGCCGCTGGCAATACTCCTCTATTTCGCTGCGCGAAACACACAAAAAAGGGCGCACCAAAAAGCTTCTTTTTACGGGAATTCCCGAAAGCCCCCTTGGGCCGCTGCCGCGTATGGCGTGGAACAGCACTGTTTCGGCATTGTCTGAAAGCGTATGCGCTGTTGCAACAACAGCCTGCTGGCGCCCGGCCAGCTCTTCAAAAAAGCGGTACCGCAAAAGGCGCGCCCATTCCTCTGTTCCCAGCCCTCTTGGCTTTGCAAGGGCGGCCATGTCCACCTTTTTTGTGAACAGTTCCACCCCGTAGCTTTGGCAGGTGCTTTCCACAAAAGCAGCGTCCCCGTCTGCCTCATTTCCCCGCAAGCCGTGGTTAAAATGAGCAGCCTGCAACGAAATGCCAAGGCCCTGGCGGTTTTTATACAAAAAATGGAAAAGCGCCATCGAGTCCGCTCCGCCGGAGAGGGCCGTGATGACGTTGCTGTTGTCGGCAAACAGCCGATTTTGCCGTATAAATTGCAAAACCTTTTCTTCCATCATTCGTGGGTTATGTCCCTTTCATAAAAACGGGTATGGGCGCCGTCCCACACCATATTCACCGTGGCGGTTTCGCCGTGGCGGTTTTTGGCCACAATACATTCCGCGCTCATGGCATCCACTTCGGGGTTGTCTTTGTCATAATAGGCCTCGCGGTACAAAAACATTACAATGTCGGCGTCCTGTTCAATAGAGCCGGAATCACGCAGGTCGCTCAGCATTGGCCTGCGGTCTGCCCTGCCCTTCTCAGTGCTTCTGGAAAGCTGTGAAAGGGAAATTACCGGCACATTCAAATCCTTTGCCATTACCTTCAGGTTTCGCGTAATTTCACTTATTTCCTGTACGCGGTTTTCATTGCGCTTGCCGCTGCTCATAAGCTGCAAATAGTCAATAATAACAAGGCCAAGTTTTTTTTGCCCCGTGGCCACCAAACTGCGGTTTAACCGCCGAATTTTGCTTTTCATTTCGGGAATGGTAATGGCGGCGGTGTCGTCCAAATGCACCGGCAGGGGGCCCACAATTTCAGTGGTTCGTATCAAATCCTCCCAGTCGGAATCCAGCTCGATGCCGGTGCGGAACAAATGGCTGTCTACCTTGGCTTCGGCGCTTAAAATACGCCCGGCCAGCTGGTCTTTGTTCATTTCAAGGCTGAAAATAATAACGGGGATGCTTTGGCGGGCAACGTTCATGGCAATGTTAAGGGCAAAACTGGTTTTCCCCATGCCGGGCCGGGCCGCAAGAATAATAAGGTCTGAACCCGAAAGCCCGGCCAGCACTTTGTCTAAATACGAGAACCCGGTGGGAATTCCAAGGTAGTCTTTGCGGTTGGGGCCCGCCAGAAGCTGCAGATGCTTCATAATATCCAGAATGGCAAATTTAAGCGGCTGCACAGCCGAAGTATCGCGCCCTGCGCGTATTTCATACAGCTTTTGCTCGGCGCTTTCCAGCATTATTTTCGAATCCGTCTCATCGCCTATCTGCTCCAACAGCTCACGGGCATGCTCTGCCAAAAGCCTCTTTATGTACTTTTCATACACAAGGTCAATGTAGTGCGGAAGGTTGGAAAGGCTTGGAACCGTATCGGCCAGCTCTGCAAGGTATACCTTGGCATCGGCCGCAGTGGCAAAGGCGGAATCCGCCGCAAGGCGGTCCACCAAAATAACAACGTCAATTGGCTCTGAATTGGTTACAAGGGTTACAATTTCGGTATATACCGCGCGGTTTTGGCGCACAAAAAACATTTCCGGCCGAAGGGTTTGTATAATGGTGTCCACGCAGGAAGGGTCCAGCAAAGCCGCCCCCAAAACACTTTGTTCCGCCTGCATGCTGTAGGGCATTTCTACGCCAATGCCCTCCAGCGACAGCCCGTAACCTTCTTTTGCCATGGAAAACTACTCCTCTACCTTGCAGGTGAATTTGGCCGTAACGCCGGCATGAATTTTGGCCTCTACTTCATAGTCGCCAAAATCTTTAATTTCTCTGGTTTGCAAAGAAAGCTTGCGTTTGTCTATATCAAGGCCTTTTTGGGCCAGTGCCGCCGCAATATCTTTCAGGGTAACAGCGCCAAAAAGGCGGCCGCTTTGCCCGCCTTTGGCGTGCACCACCACTGTGGTTCCATCCAGCTTTGCGGCAAGCTCTTTTGCCTCGGCAAGCTCTGTTTCAACATGGTGGCGGCGCGCATCCTCTTTGGTTTTCACCTCGTTCACCGCAGAAGAATTGGCGGCAACGGCAAGGCCGCGGGGAAAAAGAAAATTGCGGGCATACCCATCGCTCACTTCATGCAGCTCATCTTTTTTGCCAATATTTTTTACATCTTGCTTCAATACAACTTTCATGGTGATGTATCTCCTTTTCAAAGCCCTTTGCGGCAAAATCAAACGTTTTCTTTTACTTGTTCATTTTCCTTGTAATACTGGGCAATGGCCTCTATAATGCGCTGCTTTACCTCAGTTAAGGGCTCATTTTTTATTTGGGCCCCCGCCATGGTAAGGTGGCCGCCCCCGCCCATTTTCTCCATAATCACCTGTACATTCAATTCACCCATGCTGCGGGCCGAAACACGCACCTCGCCGTCTTGCTGCACCGCCACAAAACTGGCTTTTATTCCCTCAATGGTAAGCAGGTCGTTGGCGGCCTGCGCCACCACAACCTCGGCATCCTCCACAAGCTCATCGCTGGTAACAATGGCGCAGTTCTGGCTTATCTCCGCCTCTGAAACAAGGTGGCTTCTGCTGAGGTAGGCATGCATGGAAGAGGAGAACATTTTCTTCACGGTGGCCGTTTGGGCCCCCATTTTTCTTAAAAAGGCCGCGGCCTCAAAGGTGCGCACCCCAACATGAAGCGAAAAAGTACGGGTGTCCAGCATAATACCGGCCAAAAGGGCCTCTGCATCCTCCGGGCGAATTTTCTCATACGCATTTTCGCCGTTGTACTGCAAAAGCTCGCTTACCAGTTCAGACGCGCTGGAAGCGTATGGCTCGTGGTAAAACACCACGGCGTTGTCTATATGGTCTACCATTTTCCGGTGGTGGTCTACTACCACCACATGGCCGCAGGCCTTGTAAATGGCCTCGCTTTCCAGCAGGTATTTAATGTGGGTATCCACCACAATCAGCAGGGTTTTAGGCCCCGCCAGCGGCAGCGCCACCTCGGGCGACATCAAATCTTCTCCGTAGCCCGCATTGTTTAAATACTCCACAAGGGGGCCCGCCAGTGTGGTGTTCTGGTTTATCACCACCGTTGCCTGTTTGCCTGCCATTTTACAAAACCGAAGCATTCCTATGGCGGCGCCAACACTGTCCATATCGGAATGCTTATGCCCCATAATCAACACGCGGGTGCTTTGCTCTACAATATTGCGTATGGCATTGGCGGCCATTCTGCTTTTCACCTTGGTGCGTTTTTCTATGCTGCGGGTAATGCCGCCATAAAAAGAAAAACCGTCGGCCCCTTTCACCGCCGCCTGGTCTCCCCCGCGGCCAAGGGCCATATCCAGCGCCTGCTGGGCCATATCCTCACATTCCCGGAAGGTTGTCCCCCCGTGCCCAACCCCTATGGAAAGGGTGGCAATGGCGTTGGGGCCCCCAATTTTACGCACGGCATCCAGAACCTCAAACCGGCCTTCAATAATAGAGGCCATGTGCCGCTCTTCCACAATGGCAATGTATTGGGAGGTGCTGATGCGGCGTAAAAAACCGCTTGTTTTGCCAAAATAGCTTTCCAGTTCGCTGTTAATGGCCGACAAAATAGCGGCAGATTCACTTTCGCGCATTTGCTTTAAAAAATCGTCATAGGTATCAATGGCAATATACAACACCGCCGGGCGGGTTGCAATATATTCCGCAGCCTGTTTTTTCAGCTCTGTATTGTCCACAAACATGGCAACCAGCATTTCCCCACTGGAGGAAACCCTGCCGCCATAAACCGTGAACCTGCGCCCCGCCGCGTCTATATTTTGGCCCTTTTCGCCCCCGCAAAGCCGTGTGTTTAATTTGGGAATAACCTTTTCCATTTTTGCCAGCGGCATGTCTTCTCCACCGGCAAATGTATTTTTAAAGGCGTTGTTATACCACACAATACGTTCGCCGTGCAGCACCGCCACCGGCAAAGCTATGTTGGCAAGCCCGCCTGTGTTGGCTTCCCCTGCCGCTCCTTTAAACCCAAGCAGCCGCCGCAGGCTGCTGCGAAGATGCTGTATGTCGAAGGCGGCCAGCAGAAACAAAAAGGCCAGCAAGGGAAGTGCCAAAAACAAATAAACAGGGTTTGCAATACAAAGAAGAACAGCAAGCACAACGCAGCTGATGGCGGCAAATATCAATAAAACCTCAACAGACCAAAACTTTTTGTTTTTCAAAGGCTGGTTTCTCCTTTGCCAATGCCTGTACTTTTTACGTTTCCATTAAAACAGGCAGAATCATGGGGCTGCGTTTGGTGCGGCGGTACAGCAGGCTGGAGGCAACCTCCCGAACCTTGGTTTTAAGGCTTGCAAGGTCGCGGTATTCGTTGGAGCTGTTCTCCAGCAGGCGCTGCACCGCAACCCTCGCTTCTTCCAGCAATTGTTCCGATTCCTTCACGTATACAAACCCGCGGGTAAACATTTCCACATTCGAAATAAGCTGCCCGCTGGTGCCGTCAATGGTGGCGGCCAGCACCACAATGCCGTCCTGCGAAAGCAGGCGCCTGTCGCGCAATACCACGCTGCCAACATCGCCCACGCCAAGGCCGTCTACCATAACCGCCCCCGCCTGAATGGTGTCGCCCAAAGAAACGCCGTCCCGGGAAAGGTGAATGGTGTCGCCGGTGTCGGCAATTACAATGTTGGTGCGGGGAATTCCCATAGATTCCGCCGTAGAGGCATGGCGCTTGAGGTGTTTGTATTCCCCGTGCACCGGAATGAAAAACTTCGGCTGTACCAATTCCAGAACCAACTTTTGCTCGTCGCTGCAGGCGTGGCCGGAAGCATGCACCTCGTACATTTTCTCATAAATTACCTCGGCGCCCAACTTGAGCAGGCCGTTTACCACCTTGGTAACCATTTTCTCGTTTCCGGGAATGGGGGTGGCGGAAATAATAATGAAATCGCCGGGGCCCACCCGCACGTTGCGGTGGCTGTTGCTGGCCATGCGAGACAAGGCGCTTAGGGTTTCGCCCTGGCTGCCGGTGGTAATAAGCGCCACCGCTTCAGGCGGATATTTGTTGATTTGCTCAACATCAATTAAAACCTCGTCGGGTATGGTAAGGTACCCAAGCTCCCGCGCCATGCGGGTATTGTTCAGCATGCTGCGGCCTGAAATGGCCACTTTGCGCCCATATTTTATGGCAAGGTCTACAATTTGCTGCACCCTGTACAGGTTAGACGCAAAGGTTGCAATAATAATTCGCTTTTTATCGGCCCGGGTAAAAAGAGCCTCCAGGCTTTCGTGCACCTTGCTTTCCGAAGTGGACATCCCCGGCCGTTCCGAGTTGGTAGAATCGCTTAAAAGGGCAAGCACACCCTTTTTGCCATATTCGGCAAAGGTGGGCAAATCCATTACACCGCCGCCAATGGGGGTGTAATCAATTTTAAAGTCTCCGGTTTGAATAATAAGGCCTGCCGGGCAGTCAATGGCAAATGCCACGGCATCCGGAATAGAGTGGTTTACATGAATGGGGTCCAGCGTAAAGCAGCCCATTTTAAACTTTTCGCCCACCACAATGGTGCGAATGTCGGCGCTGCCCCGCAAACCGTGCTCTTCCAGCTTGTTCTGAATAAGCCCCACGGTAAGCCGCGTTGCATAAATGGGCAAATTAATTTCGCGAAGCAGGTAAGGCAAAGCCCCAATATGGTCTTCGTGCCCGTGGGTAATGGCAATCCCCTTTATTTTATCCCTGTTCTGCTCTATAAAGGTAAAATCGGGAATGACAAGGTCTACCCCAAACATGTCGGTATCGGGAAAAAGGGAGCCGCAGTCCACAATAATCATATCGCCTGCGCATTCGTACACCGTCATGTTTTTGCCTACTTCGCCAAGGTCCCCCAGCGGGTAAATTTGTATGGCAGGGGCCTTGGGCCCTGCCGGGCGGTGGCGCTGCACATAATGGGTAGGCTTTGGCGCGGGTTTTTTGCCTGCCCGCTTTTGTGTGGAAGCAACAGGCTTTTCCGCCTTGGCGGCAGGGCGCTTTGCCTGCTTTTCCCCCGTGGCGGTTTGTGTGGAACTATTCTTTTGTTGAAACATTCTTTCCTCCAATTAATGCAAAGGTAAGCCCCGCCCCTGTTTGGGTGAGCCTTGGCAGTGCATTTTTGTAATTTAAAACATTTGCATATTTAAAAGCATTTCTTAATCTTTCAAAGAGCATGCTTTATTCCAAATGAAACCCAGCTTCACTGCCGGGTGGTCAACTTTTAATTTGCAGTAAAACAGGCCCAAACACCTGTTTACACAACTTAATATATTATGTATAGTGTACCTTTTTCAGCTTTGCTTTGTCAAGTTTACACCAAATTTTCATCTTTGGGTATGCCCCCGGCTTGGTTTACATTTTTCTGTGGTTTGGGTATACTGTATACGAACCAATTATCTGCAATTTATCAAGAGGTTTTGAATGAAGCAAGTTTTTATTTTTACCGATGGCGCCTGCAACGGCAACCCGGGCCCAGGCGGCTGGGGTGCCATTTTGCGCTATAAAGACAATGAAAAGGATCTTAGCTGCGGCGAAGCGGCCACCACCAACAACAGCATGGAGCTTACAGCGCTTATCAAAGCGCTGAAACTGCTGAAAGAGACCTGCCTTGTAGAGGTAACAAGCTACTCACAATATGTTTTTGACGGGCTTGCAAAAGGGTGG
>JBKEBR010000332.1:0-1603 GCA_047973285.1 Oscillospiraceae bacterium
AAAAAATTGTTGGAGGCATATTTAATCATCTCTGCCGTGCAGGGGTCGGTTACCACAACGGGCTGGTCAAACCCGGCATACACCTGCCGCAAAGCCTCTTCGCCGCGGGGGCTTTTTACGCCCAGCACAATTCGCTGCGCCTGCATAAAGTCGCGCACGGCGGTGCCCTGCGACAAAAATTCCGGGTTCGAGGCTACCTCTATTTGAATGCCCCTGTTTGCTTTCATGGCAAACAGCTTTTCCAGCTTGCCTTTTGTGCCCATGGGCACGGTAGATTTCATCACTACCACACAGCTGGCTTGGGCGGCCTCTACAATTTGCTCGGCCACCTGGTACACCTGTTTCAGGTTGGCGTAGCCGTCTGCCCGCTCGGGCGTGCCCACGCAAATAAAAATAACCTCGGCATTTTGGTAGGCCTGCCGGAAATTGCCGGTGTAGGTAAGGCGCGCCGCCTCGCTCTTCATCAGCTCCTCTACGCCGGTTTCGTAAATGGTGGGCCTGCCGCTTTGCAGGGTGGCCAGCTTTTCCGCGTCGGTTTCAACACAGGTAACCTCATGGCCCATGTGCGCAAGGCACACCCCGGTAACCAGCCCCACATACCCCGTGCCCGCAATTGCTATTCTCATTTTTATACCCCTTTCACCCTGGCGTTTATCTTGGCTCTCTTTAGCCGGAAAGCCCCCCGCGTGCAGCAGGGGCTTGCGTACCGCGGCGCTGTACTGTGCCACCAGGCGTTCAAAAATGGCGTCCCAGCTTCGCTGCCCCGCGGTTTGCAGCGCCCCCAGCCGAATGTGGCTGCGCAGCGCCGGGTTCAGCATTTGCTCCATGGCCTCTGCAAGGGCGGCGGTGCTGCGGTATTGGCACACCAGCGCGTTTTGCCCGTGGGTGGTGAAATCGGTAACGCCGCCAGAGTTCACGCAAATGCCGGGCAGGCCGCAGGCCATTGCCTCCAGCATTACGTTGCCAAAGGTTTCGGTGCCCGAGGGGAACACAAACACATCGCTGCTGGCGTATATTTCGGCCAGCTCCTCGCCATATTTTGCGCCGGTGAAAACCGCGTTGGGAATTTCCATGCGGGCCATTTCGCTCAAATAGGGCCCCTCCCCGGTAAATACAAACAGCGTTTCATTCTGGTGGGCGGCGTTCAGGCTGCGGATGCTTTCGGCCAGGGTATCAAGGCCCTTTTCCGCCGCTATTCTGCCCACATACAAATAAATTGTTTTTCCCGCACCGCCCAGCGCCGCCCGCACCGCCTCTGAACGGCGGCCGGGGTGGAAGCATTCGGCGTCCACCCCGCGCGACCATACGCCAAGCCCCGAAAACCCCCGCTCGGCAAGCTCGTTCAGCGTGTGCTCTGAGGGGCAAAGGTTCATTTCAGCAAAGCCGTGGAACCATTTTAAGTAGCCCCAAATGGCCTTGTTCAGGGAATGCAGATTGTAAAAATTGAGGTAGCGGTTGTAGTTTGTGTGGTACGACATTACAATGGGCAGCCCCAACTCCTGCGCGGCCCGCAGGCCGCTCCAGCCAACGCCCAGCTCGGTTGCAATGTGCACAACATCGGGGCGGAAAGCCGCAAGCTCCTTCACAATTTTGTGCTGCGCGG
>JBKEBR010000333.1:0-7928 GCA_047973285.1 Oscillospiraceae bacterium
TTCTTTTTAACGGGCTAGCTCGGCCTGGCACGTTGCCAGCCAGCGCGTGGTGCGTGCGCAGCTTTGCTTGGCGTATTCATAGGGAGAAGGGTTTTCCACACATTCATCAAAGGCCATGGCAATGGTAGAGCCAAGGTTTGCCTGAATGCGCATGCTTTCCTCCGGGCCCATAAAGATGGCGTGCCCGTCTATATGAGACTGGAAATGAACGCCCTGCTCTTCTATTTTTCGCAGCGCTGCAAGGCTGAACACCTGAAAGCCGCCGGAATCTGTTAAAATTGGGCCCTGCCAGCGGGTAAAGCCGTGCAGCCCGCCCCGGCGGGCCACAACTTCATCCCCTGGGCGCAGGTACATGTGGTAGGTATTGCACAGCATAATCTGGCATTTTACCTCTTTCAGGTCTAAGGCAGAAAGCCCGCCCCGTATGGCCCCCGTAGTGGCCACATTCATAAAGGCGGGGGTTTGCACCGTACCGTGCGGGGTGGCAAATTCGGCGCGGCGCGCCCGGTTTTGCTGTTTTAAAAGTGTATACATGGTTTGCACATTTTCCTTTTATAAAAGTAACATTGCATCGCCAAAGCTGAAAAACCTGTATTTTTCTTCAACGGCCGTATGGTAGGCATTCATGGTGTTTTCATACCCGCAAAAGGCCGCCACCAGCATGATAAGGGTGCTTTCCGGCAAATGGAAATTGGTTATAAGCCCGTCAATGGCTTTAAACCGGTACCCCGGGTAAATAAAAATGTCGGTGTCGCCGTTGGCGGCGCATATCTGGCCGTGTTGCTGCATTACGGCCTCCAGCGTGCGGCAGCTGGTGGTACCCACGGCAATTACCCGCCCACCCTTTTGCTTGGCAATGTTAATGGCAGCGGCGGTTTCTGTGCTTAGGCTATACCATTCCGAATGCATAATATGGTTTTCCACCAGTTCTTCCTGCACCGGCCGAAAGGTGCCCAGCCCCACATGAAGGGTAAGTTCGGCAACATTAATACCTTTATTAATAAGGGCCTGCAACAGCGTTGGTGTAAAATGCAGGCCCGCTGTAGGTGCTGCGGCACTGCCCAGTTCCTTGGCATACACCGTTTGGTAGTCGCTGTTGTCGGTAAGCTGGCGGGTAATATAGGGCGGCAGGGGCATACGCCCAAACTCCTCCAGCTGTTCATACAGGGTGTGCGTATTATAGGTAAAGCCAACCAGCTTGCCGCCATTGGGCAGCGTTTGCTGTATGGTGGCAACAAGCGTTTCATCCCCAAAAACCACCTGCGTGCCGGCGGGCATGCGTTTGCCCGGTTTTGCAAGGCACTCCCACACATCGCCCTTCACCTGCCGCAGCAGCAGCACTTCGCAAACCCCGCCGCTGCCTTTTTTTTGCCCAATTAACCGCGCCGGCAAAACCTTGGAATTGTTCACCACCAAAAGGTCGCCGGGGGCAAGCAGTTGGGGCAGCTCTGCAAAAACATGGTGCTGTAAAGCGCCGGTGGCACGGTTTACGCAAAGCAGCCGGGCGGCATCCCTTGGGCTGGCGGGTTCCTGGGCAATCAGCTCTTGCGGTAAATGATAATAAAATTCATTTTTTTGCATTCTGGGGCCTTTCTTGGGTTGACATTCAATGCTTCGAATGATATATTTGTGAAAACACAGAGGCGCGGCACTGAAAAGTACTGCAGCGTTGGCTTGCCAAAGCCTACAGCGCTGCCCGAAAGGCAGTTCCGCCGAAGAAGGCAGCCGGCAGTCTGCAGTCTGGTTTCGTTTCCAAACAGGAGCGAAACTGTCGCCAAAACAACCTTTGGCGGAGTGCTGTGTTGTAAACATGCAAAGTTTATTATATTGCATGTACTGCCGGTTTGCAAGCCGGTTATTTTTTTTATCCTTTTGCAAAAAGCCAATGGAAATGAGGGTTTGTAAATGAAAGAGTTTAAGGTTGCAGTTGTGGGTGCCACAGGCATGGTTGGCCAGCGTTTTGTTACCCTGCTGGAAGGGCACCCGTGGTTTACCGTAACAGTTCTTGCCGCTTCGCCCCGAAGCGCCGGGCAAACATATAAAACCGCTGGTGCGGGGCGGTGGGCAATGCAGACCCCCATTCCCGAGCGGCTGAAAAATACAGTTATGCTGGACGCCACCGCCGATGTGGAAAAAATTGCCGCTTCAGTAGATTTTATTTTTTGCGCTGTGGATATGAAAAAGGAAGAAATAAAAGAATTGGAGCTTCGGTATGCAAAGGCGGATTGCCCCGTAATTTCCAACAATTCGGCGCACCGGCACACCCCGGATGTTCCCATGATTATTCCCGAAATTAACCCGGAGCATGCCGAAGTAATTCATGCCCAGCGTGAACGCCTTGGCACCAAGCGCGGCTTTATAGCGGTTAAATCCAACTGTTCGCTGCAAAGCTATGTGCCTGCGCTGCACCCACTGGCAGAATTTGGGGTTACCGATGTGCTTGCCTGCACATACCAGGCAATTTCGGGCGCCGGCAAAACCTTTGAAACCTGGCCCGAAATGGTGGATAACGTAATCCCCTATATTGGCGGCGAGGAAGAAAAAAGCGAACAGGAGCCTTTGAAAATCTGGGGTACCCTGCAGGGCGGCAAAATTATTGACGCTGTAAGCCCCAACATTACCGCCCAGTGCCTGCGTGTGGCGGCCAGCGACGGGCACATGGCCGCCGTATTTGTGCGGTTTAAAAACAAACCCACCCTAGAACAAATTAAACAGAAATGGGAAGAATTTTCCGGCATTCCGCAGGAACTAGGTCTTCCCTCTGCCCCCGAAAAATTCCTTCATTATTTTGAGGAGGACAACCGCCCCCAAACCCGGCTGGACAGAATGCTGGAAAACGGAATGGCGGTAAGCATGGGGCGCTTGCGGCCCGATTCACAGTACGATGTAAAATTTGTATGCCTTTCCCACAATACTTTGCGTGGGGCGGCCGGCGGCGGCGTATTAATGGCCGAACTTCTGGCGGCGCAGGGCTACCTTGATTAGGGGAAACAAATGAAAAACAATATTTTTACTGGCTCTGGCGTGGCCATTATTACCCCCATGTACCCGGATGGGCAGGTGAATTACGATGCTTTCAAAGAACTCATTGAATTTCAAATTGCGGGCGGCACCGATGCTATTGTTGTGTGCGGCACCACGGGGGAAGCCTCGGCCCTGAACGACACCGAGCACCTTGCGGTAATTGAGTATTGTGTTAAAACCGTGGCGGGCCGCCTGCCGGTAATTGCCGGTACAGGTTCTAACGATACCCGCCATGTGGTGGAGCTAAGCAAAGAGGCCGAGGCCCGCGGTGCAGACGGCCTTTTGCAGGGGACCCCCTACTACAACAAAACCAACCAGAGCGGCCTTATCCGGCATTTTCTGGCGGTGGCCGAGGCGGTAAAAATTCCCATTGTATTATACAATGTTCCCTCCCGCACCGGCATGACCATTGCCCCCGCCACCTACAAAGAGCTTGCCAGCCACCCCCGCATTGTGGCAACCAAAGAGGCCAGCGGCGATATTTCGCACATTGCCAATGTAATGGAGGCCTGCAACGGCGAGCTGGGTTTATATTCCGGAAACGACGACCAAATTGTTCCCCTGCTTTCACTTGGCGGCCTTGGTGTTATTTCGGTATTGGCCAATGTGGCTCCGCGTATTACACACGATATATGCCGGTTGTATTTTGAAGGCAAAGGCAAAGAGAGCCTTGCCCTGCAGCTTCAATACCTGCCATTGACCAATGCCCTTTTTTCAGATGTGAACCCCATTCCTGTGAAAGAGGCTGTTTCCATGGCCGGCATTGCCGCGGGCCCCTGCCGGCTGCCGCTTGGCGGCATGGCCCCCGAAAAGGTGGAAAGCCTGCGCCTGCAAATGCAAAAAGATGGCCTTATTGCGTAAAATGTATCCCATTGTACCGGCTTCTTTATGGTATAATGGGATATACTCTTTTCAGCCCCAAAATTGAACATAAAAGGAAAACCAAACTATGCTTACCATTGTTTTACAAGGCGCCGGAGGCAGAATGGGCCGCGCTGTTGCCGCCCTTGTGGCGGAACGAAGCGATTCTGCCATTGTGGCCGGAATTGACCGCGCCTCCCCTGCCGGCCTTGCGTTCCCGGTTTACCAAAGCCTTGAGGATGTGCCGCAGCAGGCGGATGTGTTGATTGACTTTTCCCACCCGGAAGCGGCCGGGGCCGCCCTGCCGGTTGGCATGCAAAAAAAAACTGGCCTGCGTACTATGCACCACCGGCCTTGGCCCCAAGGAAGAGCAGCTTATGCAGCAGGCGGCCCTTACAATTCCGGTGTTTCACAGCGCCAACATGTCTTTGGGCATAAACCTTTTGGCGCAGCTGGCACGCCGCGCCGCGGCCGCCCTGCCGGGCTTTGATATTGAAATTATAGAAAAACACCACAACAAAAAACTGGATGCCCCCAGTGGTACGGCCCTGCTGCTGGCCGATGCCATAAACCGGCAGGCTGGCGGCACCTATGAATATGTGTATAACCGCCAGCCCTTGCGGCAGGCCCGCGGCGGCAAAGAAATTGGCATTCATGCCGTGCGGGGCGGCACCATTGTGGGCGACCATGACCTGCTGTTTGCCGGGCCGGACGAGGTAATTACCCTTTCCCATTCCGCCCAGTCGCGCAATGTTTTTGCCAATGGGGCAATTGCCGCGGCATTGTATGTTGCCAAAAAACCTGCCGGGCTTTACTCCATGCAGGACCTGATGGAGGAATTATGAAAAAAAACCATACAGCCGGGGGGCGTATTTCCAAAGGGAAAGCAATTGGAATAAGCTTTTTGGTGCTTGCCCTGGCCGTTTTGTTGTTTCTTGCCGCCATTTTTATGCCATGGGGCACGGCCAATTCCGGCACTTCCTTTGCAGCGCCCAGTACGGTTTCTTCTTTGCCGCTTGCGGTAAGCAGTTCAGAGCCTGAACCACAGCCACAAACCCTTTCCCTTTCTTTTTCCGCTGTTGGCGACAATTTAATTCACGACGGAATTTATTTGCAGGCCCGCAGCCGTGCGGGCGGCGACGGATACGATTTTTCGTATGTTTATGAAAACCTTTCTTACTTTTTCAAAGAGTACAATGTAAGCTGGATTAACCAGGAAACTCTTGTAAATAACGAGCTTGCCCCTTCCAGCTACCCCACCTTTTCAACCCCCGGCCAGCTTGGGCAGGCGGCCTATGATGCGGGGTGGCGGGTGTTTGCCCTTTCAAACAACCATACCTACGACAAAGGCGCCACCGGAATTGCCGCCACCCGGCGTTTTTGGCAGCAAATGCCCGAAGACACCGTTGTTTATGGCCTGTATGAGAACGATGCCGACGACAGCAGCATTGTGCTGCAAGAGAAGAACGGCATTACCCTTGCCTACCTTGCCTACACCGAGCACACCAACGGCCTGCCAACCCCGCAGGGCGCAGAGGCGCATGTAATTTATACAAGCGATACTGCCACCATGGAGCGCCAGGTACGCCGGGCCCGTGAACTGGCCGATGCGGTTATTGTAACGGTACACTGGGGGGTAGAGGGCAGCCATGCCGTAACGCAGGCCCAGCGCAACCTTGCGGGCCAATACGCGGCCTGGGGGGCCGATGTTATCATTGGCACCCACCCCCATGTAATACAGCCGGTGGAGTGGATAGAGAACCCCGAAGACGGGCGAAAGGTGCTGGTTGCCTATTCCCTTGGGAATTTTCTTTCCGCCCAAGCGGCGGCAAACAATATGGTGGGCCTTGCCCTAACCTATAACATTACCCAAACGGTTGAACCCGATGGAACCCGCCAGCCGGTAAGCATTGAAAATGTGAAGGTTTACCCCACCGTAACCCATTACGATGCCGCTTATGGAAATATACGCGACTATATGTACCGAGATTATACCGAAGAGCTTGCTGCGCAGCACGGGGTGCGTGCCAGATATTCGGCTTTCAGCAAGCAATATATAACCGAGCTTGTTCAGCAATACATTAGTTCTGAATTTCTTGTTTTAGAGTAA
This sequence comes from Oscillospiraceae bacterium, assembly GCA_047973285.1. Lineage (GTDB taxonomy): Bacteria > Bacillota > Clostridia > Oscillospirales > Ruminococcaceae > JAAYCI01. The sequence goes on from JBKEBR010000333.1 coordinate 5,996, forward strand.
AATTGCAGGGAGGTAGCAATAATGTACGGAGTATCAAAAATTACCAGTGATGAAAATATTATGCTTGTCAGCTTTTCAAGTGCCGAACCCGCTTTTTTTGCCGAGGTTCTTTCCGCTCTTGCCGAAAAGGGGGTTGTGGTGGATATGATTAGCCAAACCACCCCCTATGGAAGCGGCATCAGCTTTAGCTTTACCGCACCGTATACTTATTTCGATACAGCGCTTAAAACCATCGGTTCCCTTTCCGGCGGGCATTCCTCCCCCATGGTGAGCGGAGGTTACTCCAAAATAAACCTATACGGTGCAGAAATGGTAACCAGTGTGGGGGTTGCGGCAAAAGCGCTTTCGGCTTTAAGCGCGCAAAATATTGAAATTGCCATGATTACCACCTCAGACCTGGATATTTCCCTACTGCTGCGGCGGGAGGACGAGGACGTGGCCCTGCAACTGTTGCACCAGGGCTTTTCGCTGTAAAAACCAATATGCCATTGCTGCAAAGCCCCCGGTTTTATCACCGGGGGCTTTGCTTTGCAGATAAGATATAGATATGCTTCATTATTTATAATTCACAAAAAAGCCGGGCGCAAATTGGTTGGTTTATATTGTATGCAAATAAACATCTCTCCCACCTTTACCCTACTTTGGCAACTGCTATATCGCTTTCGTCAGCCTTCTGCATATCTCTTTTCTTTTTAGGACATAAAGGATCTCATTATCGGCAGAAGCCTTTTAAGAAACCACTCGCCTAGCGAGTGGTTTTCGGTATACAAAAGGAACCGGCATTTTTATGCCGGTTCCTTTTGTATGCTTTGTTATGCAAGGGTAGCTTTGTGGTAAACCTTTTTGCCCTTTCGAATCACCAGGCCTGCCTCCAGCTCAGCCGCCGCCACTGTTTTGGTGGCTTCGGTAACCTTTTCATCGTTTAAGGCAACACCTCCCTGTTCCACCAAGCGGCGCGCCTCGCCTTTAGAGGCTGTAAGGCCACAGGCCACCATCAAATTCAGCAGGCCTATTTCGCCGTTGATAAGCTGGGCGGCGTCAATGGCGGTAGAGGGCATGTTTGCATCGTTCCCGCCGCCGGAAAACAGGCTTCGGGCTGTTTGCAGCGCATTTTCTGCTGCCTCCTTGCTGTGTACCACACAGGTAAGCTCGTAGGCCAGGCGCTCTTTTGCCTGGTTTATCGCGGCGCCGTCGTTCACCTGCACCGCTTCAATTTCTTCCAGCGGAATTTCAGTAAGCAGCTTCATGCAGTTCTGCACATCGGCATCGTCAATGTTGCGCCAGTACTGAAAAAACTCGTATGGGCTTGTTTTGTTTGGGTCCAGCCAAACGGCTCCATTTTCGGTTTTCCCCATCTTTTTGCCTTCCCTAGTTGTAAGCAGGGTAAAGGTAAGCCCAAAAACTTCTGCGTTTTCTTTGCGGCGAATCAAATCGGCACCGCTTATAATATTGGCCCATTGGTCGTTGCCGCCAAACTGCATTTTGCAGCCGTAGGTACGGTACAAATGTAAAAAGTCGTAGCTTTGCAGCAGCATGTAGTTGAACTCCATAAAAGAAAGCCCACGCTCCATACGCGCTTTAAATGCCTCGGTGGAAAGCATTTTATTTACCGAAAAATGCACCCCAATATCCCGCAGAAATTCCACATATTTAAGGTCCAGCAGCCAGTCGGCATTGTTGGCCATGGCGGCCTTGCCTTCGCCAAACTCTATAAACTTGCTCATCTGCCTTTTAAAGCATTCCGCGTTGTAGTTAATTTGCTCCGGCGTCAGCATTTTGCGCATATCGCTTTTGCCGGTGGGGTCGCCAATTAAGGTGGTGCCGCCCCCCAGCAGGGCTATGGGCCTGTGCCCCGCCTTTTGCAGGTGGCGCATTACCACAAGCTGTAAAAAATGCCCCACGTGCAGGCTGTCGGCTGTGGCGTCAAACCCAA
>JBKEBR010000334.1:0-1794 GCA_047973285.1 Oscillospiraceae bacterium
CGACCTTGTTGTTTATGTAAGCAATGGCACCTCCGGCAGATATATCTCGGCAATTTCCGCAATTGTTGTAACCCCGGAAACCGGCACAACCCAAACTGTTGGAGATAAGGTTGACCCTTCTCAGAATGCAGGCGGGCTTATTTTTGCCAACCACTATTTTAAAACAAATGGTGGGCCAGACCCGGTGGCAAACAGCGTGCTTTCCATCAGCAAAACTGTTGCCGGTTCTTTGGGCGATTTAACCAAATATTTTTCATTCAGTCTCACGGTAAACAAGGCCGCAACCATTACAACCACCCCGGTGTATAAAGTGTTTGTATTGGAAGGCACCAACGTGGTTACTTCCAGCAGCAATGTCGACGCGGCTTCCCTGCAAACAGATGCCACCTATGGTGTTTATTTTGAGGTAACTTCCGGCGCCCCGATTTCTGTAAACCTTATGCACGGCCAAAGGCTGTCTTTTATAGACGCGGCGGTGGGCACAACCTACAGCATAACAGAAGCAGCCACAGCCGATTATACGCCCAGTGTTGCGGTGGTGGTAAACGGCGCAACCGCGGTAGAAACCCCCGGCACCGAAGGAGCGTCGCTTTCCATTGAAAATAAACTCGTTGGTGAAGGCGCCAACAGTGCGGCTTTTACCAATACCTATAAAACCGTTACCCCCACGGGCATTTCCATAAACAACCTGCCTTTCTATATTATGATTGCTTTGGCGGTTGGCGCATTCATAGCCTTTGTGGTGGTCAAATCCCGCAAAAGGGCATATTCCTCTAAGCACTAAGCACCGGGAAGGGAATGCCCACATTTGGCGGCAGGCAGCTTTCCCTTTTTTTGAGGCAAAAACTGTGGAGAAAGTTATGCCCGGCCGGCGCTGCAAGCGCCAACATGCCAAACAAACCGTACCGGCGTATATATTTTTACGGTCTATTCTCGGCGCTGTTGTACCAAAAAAGAGGTTTATATGAGCACACGGGCCAAAAACGTTGGCAATAAAATAATAAAAGCTGCAAACGGTATTGTAAATTTTGCGGCCTTGGTTGCTGTGCTTGCCCTTTTTGCCTTTGGCTGCTATGCCCTGTGGGACTCGGCCCAGGTATACAACGCGGCCAATGCACTGCAGTATGAGGTGTACAGGCCCCGCGTTGAAGACGAGGGAAAATCTTTTGCAGAATTGCAGGCAATGAACCCCGAGGTATTTTCCTGGCTGACGGTGTATGGCACCAATATAGACTACCCCGTGGCACAAGGCGAAGACAACATGAAGTATGTAAACACCAATGCGCAGGGTGAATACTCTCTTTCCGGCAGCATTTTTTTAGACAGCGGCAACGCGAATGATTTTTCAAATTTCAATTCCATTTTATATGGCCACCACATGGAAAAGCAGGCCATGTTCGGGGAAATTGGCCTGTTTGCAGAGCAAAGCTATTTTGAAAGCCGTATGTATGGAAATTTGTATTATGAGGGGCAAAACCACGGGCTTGCATTTTTTGCATTTCTTCATGTAGATGCTTACGACTATTCCGTATTTACGCCCAACATTCAAGGCGCTGCTTCCCGGCAAAAATATTTGGACAATCTGCTCTCCAAAGCAAAATTCACACGCAGCATGGGTATAACCACCAGCGACCGCATTTTACTTTTAAGCACCTGCTCTTCCGACAGCACCAACGGGCGGGATATTCTTGTTGCAAAAATTACAGACGAGCGTTACGACGATACTTTCGAGCCGGCAGAAACCACTGCGAATACAATACACACAGCGGTAGACGGGCAGCCCGGCATTTGGGC
>JBKEBR010000335.1:0-5244 GCA_047973285.1 Oscillospiraceae bacterium
CCGGGCACGGCCCCCTGCGCCTCGGCCTGCACCCCGGCGCTTTCGGCATAATCAATAAGCTCGCCCAGGGCTGTGCGGTCGGCCACCTTAACAAGCTTTACCTGCACCGCGGCTTTGATGCCTTCGGGGTTGGTAAGCCCCGCCACGGCGCTGGTGTCCAGCGTTCCGGCAAAGCTGTACACGCCCGCTTCGTTTTGGTTGTAAGCGGGGACGCTTTGCCAGGCGCCAATGGGCAGGGTGGCCTTGCTGCCGTCCTTTAAAGTTACCTCGGCTGTTTGGGGCAGCCCAAGCCCTGCCTGCGCAGTGCCAAGCGGCGCAACAACAGCATCAAAGCCCTGAACGCTGCCAATGGCGGGAACCGCTTGGGCAAGGCCCACCCAGGCGGTACCGTATACGGCGCTGTTGCCGGTGGAGGCCGCCTTTACGGTAAGGGTGTGGGCCGCTTCGTCAAAGGCAACCTGCAATTCGCCCGCGGCATTTATGGCCGTGGCGCTGCTGGTGTTGCCCTCTACACTCCACACAACGCCTGTGTCGGCGCCCTCCTCCGCTTCAACGGTGGCGGTTAACTGGGCCCTTGTGCCCTTTGCCACCGCCGCCTCGGGGGCGGCCACCAAAACGCTGAGCACAATGGGTTCTGCGCCCTGCTGCACCTGCACCTGGGCGGCGGCAAATACGCTTTCGTCGTACGCCGAAGCCGCCACCACCGCAAAGCTTTGGGCCGTTTCATCGGCCGCCACGGTGAGCAAGCCCTCTGCGTTTATGGCGGTTCCTTCTTTCGTTTCACCTTGCAGGCTCCATTGAACCTGGGTGTCCGCGCCGTTCACCGCCTGAACGCCGGCGGCAAATTGGCGGCTAAAGCCGGGGCGCACCGCAACCGCGGCGGGTGTTACCGAAACCTCCAACACTTTGGGCTCGGTATTGGGCAGTACGGTTACCTCTGCCGTGTCGGCTTTGGAGGCGTCGAACACCGAGGCCGCCTGTATGGCAAGGGTTGTTGCCTGCTCGTCGAACGCTATGGTAAGCAGGCCGCTTTGGTCTATTTGCGTGCCGGGGCTTGTTTGGCCCGACACGCGCCAGGCAACGCTTTCATCCGCCCCATTTTCGGCGGCAACCGCAGCGCTGAACTGCTGGGTTTGACCCTGGGGTACGCCGGCGGTTTTGGGCGAAACGGCAACGCCGGTAACCGCCGGTGCGTCCTGCGCTAAAACGGTAACTTCGGCCCGCGCCGTTTTGCCCGCGTCGGCCCGGGCGGTGGCCACAACGGCAAAGGAAGCGGCGGTTTCATTTTCGGCCACGGTAAGCAGGCCGGTTTCACTTACAAGGGTTCCCTCGGCCAGTGTGCCTTCAAGGCTCCAAACAACCCCTGTGTCGGCCGCCCCCTGCACCGTTACCTCGGCGGTAAACTGCCGGGTTTGGCCCACCTTTACGCTGGCCGCCCCGGGCTGTATGGCAATGGAAGTTACACCGGCTTTTTGCAGGGTAAGCGTGGCGGTTGCTTTAATGGAAGAATACCGCAGGCTGGCGGCCTGTACGGTGTAGCTGCCTATGCCCGCGCCGGGCGCCGCGGTAACCTTGCCCGGTTGGTCGATAGAAATTTTGGCCGGGTCTGCCGCCTCCCCCTCGGTGGTGGCAATGCTCCAGGCAAGGGCACCGCTCCACTCATCGGGCACAGGGTAGGGCTCGGCGCAAACCACGGCGGCTTCAAACTGTATTGTTTCCCCCGCCGCCGCGGTTTTTTGGGGTTCGACAAACTGCACCGTTTGGGGCCTTGGGTGGGTGTATACCGTTTGCGCCGGCTTTAGCCCGTTTGGGTTGGTAACCCCCGCCGGGTATACAGATACCGAGCCGGGGAACTGGTACTTGCCCGGGGGGCTGCTGGCGGAATAGTTGCTGGCGTCGTCGTCCCAGCCGTCTACCGCCATTGGGGCCGTGGCCCCGCTGGCAAGGGTTGCGGTTACCGACTGCGGCATGCCCAGCTGGTTGCGCGGGTAGCCCACCACAATATCAATATCGGGCAGCGCTTCAAAGCCGGTGATATGGTCGGCCGTTACGGCCACCTCGGCCGTAATGGGAATATTGGTGGCCGAGGAGTACCCGGTAACCACAAAGATTCCCTCTTTGCCGTACAGCGAGCCATCGTACCCGTTCCAAATAACGCCCAGGCTGCGTGTGGAGCCGTTGGAATACCGAAGGGTAGCCGTTTCCGGCAAGGCCGGGGCCGTGCCCAGCGGTGTTTCCACCGAAATGGGGTCTACACCTTGCTCATAAATATACGAAATAATAAGCTGGGGGGCCAGGGCGGTTTCGCTCATGGCAAAGCCTTCCGGCATGGTGGCGGGCAGGGTAAGGCTGCCCGCCTGGTAGTCTTCCCAGGCCTTGGCGGCGCCAAGGGTGGAAAAAGCGTCGAAACCGCTGTTGTCTTTATTAAAGCCCTCGGCGCTGCTCATGGGAATATCCACCAAAAAGCTTACGGTGGTGGTGTTTGCGTCGAGGCCGCGCATATATTCGCTGATGTCAATATCGATGGCGTTGCCGTTGGCAATAATGTCTTTATTGACATAGTACTTGTGGGAAATGGGCGCAAGCTCGTTGTAGGTGGGAATTTGCTCGGCGGTGGTGCCCATGCCCACGTGGTTTTTGGCGCTTACCTCGGCGTTGCCGGGGGCGTTGTTCCAGGTAACGGAGGCCCCCTCCCACCCAGAGCCTATTTCGTACACGTCCATCATAAAGGCGGTGTTTTTAAGCCGGGCGTCGTTGCTGCCGCCCGCCCCGGTCCACGCGTCGTAACGGGAAACATACAGCCGGATGGAGGCGTTTTTAAGGTCGCTCCATTCGCCCTCAAAATCGCCGGTGTCGAACTGAATGACAAACCGGCGGTTGTACGCGGCGCTGGTGGCGTTTTTAATTTTGAGCACATAGTTGTTGGTAAAGGCGCGCCCAAACGGGTGCTTGTACAGCTCGGCAGCCGAAGGGGCGCTGCTGGCCCCCGCCATGGCGCCGTAGGCCGCGTTCCCGTCGGACCGCTGAATAAAGGCGGCGTCGGTGGCGGCAAAGGAGGCTTCAAAATCTCCCTGGCCAACGCTGCCCAAAACCGTAACGGCGGCCCGCGCCCTTACCTCCTCCACGCCTTCAATGGCGCCGTACACCGTAAAGCTACCCTCGGCCGTGTACTGCTCAAGGGGAATTAAATCCCAGGTAATGGCTTTGCTTTCGGTGCGGGTGGTTACTGTTTCGCCGTTGATGTCTTTAAAGGTAACGTTCATGCTGCGGGGCAGCGGCGGATAAATACCCGCCAGGGTAACCACCGCTGTTTCGGGCTGCTCCACCTCGGTGCGGTAGGGAATATTGGAAACCTGGTGCGCCCCTATATCCGGCACCTTGCCGGTAAGGCTGTTGCCGAAAAAGTCTTCCTCCGGGGCGCCCGCCACCACCATGCCCGCGCCTGCGGCGGGGCTGGCGGGGGTTATTTGGAACATACCCGCGCGCTCGCGCAGCTTTTCTTTGGAGGTAAACTGGTAAATGTCTTGGGTGGCGGTGTCAAAGGTTGTATTGTTTTGGCCCGCCAGCCCGGCTGTATAGGCCGAAACATCGCTTTCCAGCACAAGGCCCGGCCTGGTTATTTGGTTGCCGCCCAGGGCCAGCTTTTCGGGGGTGGCGCCGCTGGTTTCGCTGGCAACGCCGGCAGGCCAGATTAAGTTGTTTTTCATGAAATATTCCGGGTTATCCACCATTTTCCGCTCGGTGGGGGCTGCCCCGTTTGTGGGGTAATTGGTTAAAAATTTCAGACTGCCCGCGCCTTCTTTATACAATATATTGTTGTAAAAACGCGAAATGGTACCGCTGTTGTCGCTGCTGTTCCCCTCGCCAAACAGGGCCGTGGAAATACCGTCGCCCACGTAGAAGGTGTTGTTGTAAATGTATGGCATGGCAGAGCTTTCACTTTTTACCCAATAGTGGAAAATGCTCTGCTCTTTGTAGGTATAGGCGGAACCGCCCCCGTCGTCGGCATTGGTGCCGCGGTTTCCGCCCCCGTCGTTGGCGCTTATGTTGTAGCGCACCACAGAGTTTTTCTGGTCGCTCATAAGCAGCAAAAAGCCGCCGGTGTTGTGGTGGCTGTAATTGTACTGGTACACAACCCCGTCGCACTGCATGTCAATGTCGTAGGCCTCGGCGTCGTTATAGCCATACTCTATGCCGTACACCTCGTTGTATTGAAACAGGGCGTTGTTGTTGGACATAGACCAAATGGCCGCATAGTTATGGGTGCCATAGTCTGCGTTGCAGGCCTTTTTGGAAACGTTGCCCTCCACCACGCCGCCCGAGGCAACCTCGCTCAGCACAATGGCGTCGCCCGCAATTTCTTCCAGGTAGTTGTTGCGAATAACAATGTTGCTGAACTTTTTGTAAAAAGTGTTGCTTACCGAGGTGTCGGAGTCGCATTTTGTGCGAATGCCTTCGAGGCCCACCCGGCGCACCACATTGCCCTCTATCAGCACATCGTTAAAGCCGGTGGTGCTGCGGTGGTCCCCCTCGTTCAGTACATAATTGCCGTCGGGGTCTACCCAGTGGCCCAGCACAATAATGCCGCCCACCGCTTTCAGGCGGCGGTTTGCCTTGGCATTGCTCATTTTCAGGTAATATTCGCTTTGCACGTCGTGCACATAGCAATTGCGCACTACAAAATGGTTAAAGGTTCGGTTTTGTTCGTAGCCAAGCAGCAAAATACCGGCGCGCTGCGCATCGCCCGGCTTTTTGTACCCCTCGGGGTTTGAGGCCTCGGGGCTGTTGGTTACTTCAAGGTTGGCAATTTCCCAATATTCCTGGTTTACCAGCATAACGGCGCCGGTAATGTAGCGCTTAAAGCTGCCCTGCCCATAGGTGCCGTTGCCGTTGATAACCGGGCGGCTGGCGGCCGTGTATACGGCGTTTCCGCTTTTGTCCAGCTCATACAGGTCTATTTTTATGGGGTTGGCCGCCGTGCCGCTGCCCTTGGGGTTTAAAATTTGCCCGTTCCACACGCTGGATGCCCGCAACAGAATATGGTCGCCCGGCAAAAAGGTGGTTGCCGATGCCTTGTTCAGGCTTTTCCAGGCGGTTTCGGGGCTTTGCCCATCGTTGGCGTCGCTGCCGCTCTCCCCGTCTACGTAATAGGTGGTGCCGTAGCCAGCGGGCCCCACCGAAGTAAACAGGCCCTGCTCCTCTGCCGCGGCCTGTACCGAAACGGGAAAAGGCCAAAACCCCGCC
>JBKEBR010000336.1:0-14135 GCA_047973285.1 Oscillospiraceae bacterium
AGAGCAGGAAGCTCAATTCCGTAGTGGTTGCGACGACATCTATGGGAGAGAATTCGAATCTTGAGTCATTGCGGGTATCTTTTCGTTTTGATCTGCTGTATCTATGTAATATAAGCAACTAAAAAAGAAGCTGCCGGTTTTTACTGCCGGTGGCTTCTCTTTTTGCCAATAAGCTATTCGCTATGCTTTTCAAGTGTTTTGCCAAAACATGCTGAAAACGCAACAAAGAATCGGAAAATTTAGGAAGAGTTCTATTCAGCAAAAACAAAAAGCCCGCATGCCAAACGCCAAACGGCGATGCAATGCGGGTTTTTTGTGGTGCGCTGCGAGGGACTCGAACCCCCGGCCTACTGGTTCGTAGCCAGTCACTCTATCCAGCTGAGCTAGCAGCGCAGACGCAAATATTATATTAGCACGGCTAAAAAGGATTGTCAATAAAAAACAGGCATTTTTCGCAGAAAACCTGTTTGTCAAACACCGGTATTTTTGGTATACTAAACTACATCGCGGCTGGGCCGCTTGCAAAACACCGGGTGCCACAGCAGCCCCGGCTGGAAAATTTGTTCCGGAGGGATGAAGTATTTTTACCGAATGGCTTCCCATTATTATTACGGCGGTTGCCGGCCTTGCCATAGTGGCCGTTATAGGGCTTTATATGTACCGCAAAAACAACCCAAAGGCAAAAAAGGCCAAGGGCGCGGCCAGCGGCATTGGCGGGGTTGTGGGTGCGGCCAAGCGCTTTGCCCGCAGCAACAGCTTTAAGGTAATTGCCCCGGCCACCCTGCAGCGCAGCGGCAAAACCGCGCAGCTGGACGCCCTTGTTGTTGGGTATTTTGGTGTGCTGGGCGTAAAAGCCTACGGGTACAACGGCGAAATTTATGGCACTGCGGCGGAAGAAAACTGGCTGCAGGTTACCGGCAGCGGCAAGCGCCTTCCGTTTAAAAACCCCCTGCAACAGGCCGCGGCCGATGTGCGGGTAATACGGGACGCGCTGTTTGAAAGCAAAATGAAAACCATACCCGTAGAGGTGGTGTGCGTATTCGCAGACCCAAAGGCCCAAATAGCCGTACCAGGCGGGGCGGGGTATTATACGGCCAAAACCTTTAAGCAGCTGCTGGGCAAAGAAAAGTACCTGGCCGACAAAGGGCTGGATTTGGAAAAAGTAGAGCAGGCCTTGCGCGCCGCTTTGGCGGAATAAGGCAAGGGTTTGGCGTATGCCCCCAAAAGGGAATTTGGCACCGGCGCGTATTCCATAAAAAACGCAGCATATTTACAGAATATTCATAGAGACTTCACAAACCTTTCGCAATAAAACGATATACTGAAGTTGCAAAGGAAAGGAAGCCGCAGCCTAACCTTTGCGCATGATTCCTCCTCACACCAATGAGATACCCCTTTTGAAAAACCCGTGCCACCCTGCACGGGTTTTTCACTGCCCTTTTTTAGGGCGGGCTTCTGCGGCGCAAAACAAAAAAGCATGAAAAAAGCAGGCGGTACGATGTTTGTACCGCCTGCTTTTTTGCTATTTTAAAAAAGAAAACCACCCGGCGCAAAAAACAAAGCAAAAACAGCAAAAATTCCATTTCACCGGGCTTGCCGTTTTAATGTGAGAACAACCGCAAGGCCCTTCACCAAAAATTGCCAGGCTTATGCTTTGCCGGTATGCTTTGGGGTAAAAAATACACCATGGCTTTGCCGCCCTTTTTAAAAACCCGAAAGGTCGCCGGCAGCCGGCAAAACAACCGGCCACAAAACCCCTTAGCGGTTCTCGCGAATCTCAAATTTGGGGCTGCCATCTTCAATAGTGATAATTCCGTAGGTGGAAATGCCGTTGCGGGGAGGGCTTAGCGAGCCCGGGTTAAACAGGTAAATGCCGTCTACCAACTCGCAGTGGGCAACATGGGTGTGGCCAAACAGGGCTACGTCTGCCCCGCGGCGCTTCGCCTCTTGCCACAGCCCGCCAAGGCCCGCCTTTACCCGGTAGTTGTGGCCGTGGGTGTAAAAAAAGAGCACCCCACCAAAGGCCGCAAGCCCCGATTCCGGGGTAAAGCCGCCTATGTCGCAATTGCCGCTCACCCGGTAAAAGGGAAGCGCAGGAAAGGCCGCCTCCACCGCGTCGGCATCCCGCGCGCCGTCGCCTAAAAACAAAACCGAATGAACCTGGCCCTGCCAGGCGGAAATAACCGAAAGCATCCCCTTAGAGGAACCATGGGTGTCGGAAAACACAAGAAGCTTCAGCGCAATTCCTCCTTTGCTTGCAGCATTTCGCGGTAAACGGCACTTTTGCTGTGGCTTGTTCCGGCGGCGGCCTGCTTTGCCGCCTCGCTGGCCGAAAGCTGCTTTTCGGTTGCCAACCTTTGGGCAAGGGCGGCGGCCTGCTGCAGGGTAAGGGCCTCTTGGGGGGCCCGGGCTTCATCCGCCCCTGCCATTACCAGCACAAATTCACCCCGGGGCTTTTGCTGCAAATAAAGTTCACGGGCCTCGCCAATGGTGGTTTTTACAATTTCCTCATGCAGCTTGGTAAGCTCGCGGCAAACAGAAAGGCTGCGCTCCGGGCCAAACGCCTGCTGCAAATCTTCCAGTGTGGCGGGCAATTTGTGGGGTGCTTCGTAAAAAACAACCGTTCGGGTTTCGCCCTGTAAATCCAGCAGCCGCTGGCGGCGCTGGCGGTGGTTTTGGGGCAAAAACCCCTCAAACACAAAACGGGCGGTATTCTGCCCCGAAACACACAGGGCCGTAATGGCGGCGCTGGCCGCCGGTATCGGCACCACCCGAATGCCCTTCTGATGGGCCTCCATAACCAGGGCCTCGCCGGGGTCGCTAATGGCGGGTACCCCCGCGTCGCTGCACAAAGCGCAGCTTTCCCCCGCCAGAATGCGTGCCAATATTTTTTCGCCACGCTCGGCCGCGTTGTGCTCGAAATAGCTGATCATCTGCTTTTTAAGGCCCAAATGGTTGAGCAGCTTAACCGTTACGCGGGTGTCCTCGGCGGCAATAAAATCGGCCTCGGCAAAGGTGGCGGCGGCCCGCGGGGTAAGGTCTTGCAGGTTGCCCAACGGGGTGGTTACAACATCTAGAATACCGGGCATTGGCAAAACTCCTTTTTGGGCAGGGCCCAGTGGAATATAGCAAAATATAGGGAAATACCGCAAAAAAGGGAAAGCGGTATATTGGGGCGCACTATGCTTTGGCCAAAAAAAGCCAACACCCTGCGGGCTTGCCAAAAATAGCAGGCCTGCCGCCAAACCAGGGGTTTGTCGCCAAAAGCGCTTTTACACGCCAAGGCAGCCGCGGCCCCATAAAAGGCCTGGGCCGGCACCGCCAAAACAAACCGGCGGCCTGCCTGCGGCGGCCAAACTGCCCGCCACCCCCGGCGATGCCAAACGCTGCTTTGCCGGGGCAGCACCACTGTAAAACAGGCATACCTGTTGCGCGTTACGGTTTGCAAAATACAGCCGCCCGGCAGAAACCCAAAAATTGGTTTTCACCTTTTTAAAAACACCAAAGCAAAGCGAAAAAAGAAACGCCAAAACGCCGGGCCGGTCAGTATTGTATGGGCTGGCCGGGGGGCAGCAGGCGGTCGGACAAAATGGCAAGGCCCGGCCCGCCCGCCTTGCGCGCCTCCACCAGGGCAAGCCAGGGGGGGCTTTCGGCATCCTTGCGGGTAAGCTGCAAACGCTTTGGCTCCAGCCGGTGGCTTTGCAGGGTGGTAAAAAGGCCTGCCAGCTGCCCGGCCGGGTAGCAAATGCAAAATTTGCCGCCGTCTTTTAAAAGGCGCTGGGCGGCGGCGCAAAAATCGCCCAGGGTGGCGCTAATTTGGTGGCGGGCCGCCGCACGGCGGGGGTTTGGGGAAACAAGGCCCCCGGTGTAGTAGGGCGGGTTTGCGGTTACAAGGTCGAACAGCCGGGCGGGGCAGTAATTGCACAGGCTGCCCGCCACGCTTTGCAGGTTGGCAAAGCCGTTTTCTTCGGCGGCCCCGGCCAGCAACTCGGCGCCCTCCGGGTCTATTTCCACCCCTACGGCAGGCCCTGCAAGGCCCTTGTCCAACAGGCTCAGCAAAATAATGCCGCAGCCGGTGCCAAGGTCGCACACGGCGGCGTTGCGGCGAGGGTTGCAAAAGCCTGCCAGCAAAAGGGAATCGCTGCCAAAGCGGTGCCGGGCGTTTACCCACACCCGGGTGCCGTTTGGCAGGGTTTCTACGGTGTGCTGCATAAGGGGTTCTCCTGTTTGTTGCAAAGGCTGCATTATAGCAAAGGCAGGCCAGCTGCGGAAAGGCGCGCGGGAAAAAGCAAAACACCCTGCGCCGGCCCCAAAAAGCGCTGTGCCGCCCTGCCATTTTTTATAATAAAGGGGGTTGCCGCCGCCAAAAGGCGGGCGCGCGGCAAAACAAAAGCCGAATGGCCCCACCGGCAAAAAAGCGCCGGGCGGCTTTGGGTATAAACAAAGCGGACACGAAGGCGTGTCCGCTAGGCTGCGCAAAAGTTATACGCGGGTTGAATGTTATTCCGGCGCAATCGCCTCTACCGGGCAAACACTTGCACAAGCGCCGCAATCGATGCAGGAAGAAGCATCAATTACAAATTGCTCTCCCCCGTTAGAGATAGCGCTTACGGGGCATTCGCCCTCACAGGTGCCACAAGAAATACACTCCGAACTGATCTTGTAAGCCATAAAAGGTTCCCTTCCTTCCGTTTTTTGTGTAAATGGTAGAACACCCTCCGGCAAACCCGGCGGGAAAAGCCGCCTTACACAGCAGCCGCTTTCGCCTTTATTCTACCATAAAATTCGGAATTTTCAAGAGAAAATCAGTCGTCCGAAAGAGATTCCGGCTCGGGGTCTGGCGCTACGGGGGCGCGCTTGCCGCCGTGCAGGTAGTGGCAGTCTTTCCGGTTGTAGTATTTCGGTATCATATCGCTGTTGTTCTCCAGCCGAACCCGCAGCGTACCGCTGATAAGGTTTACCTCGGTAACCACCCCGTTGCCGTCCGGCGTTTTAATGGTGCTGCCAAGGGTGGGGGTAATGCGGGAGAGATAGTCGTAGGCGGGCTGCTCATAAGAAAGGCAGCACATAAGCCGCCCGCAGCTGCCTGAACTTTTAGTGGGGTTGAGGGAGAGGCCCTGCTCCTTTGCCATTTTAATGGAAACCGGCTGGACATTTTTCAAAAACCGGCAGCAGCAAAAGGGCTGGCCGCAAATGCCAAGCCCGCCCAGCATTTTAGATTCATCGCGCACGCCAATTTGCCGAAGCTCTATGCGGGTGCGAAAAACCCCCGCCAAATCCTTCACCAAATCCCGAAAATCCACCCGGCCGTCGGCGGTAAAATAAAACAGAATTTTGCTGCGGTTGAAGGCATATTCCACATCAATCAGCTTCATGGGCAGGCTGTGCTTGGCAATGCGCTCTTCCCCTATTTCAAAGGCCTTGCTTTCATCTTCGCGGTTCTGCTTCATGCGGCGAATGTCGGCGTCGTCGGCAATGCGAACCACCGGCTTCAGCTCTTTGGTAATGGTGGAATCCGGCACTTCGTGCAGCCCCTGGGAAACCTCGCCGCACTCGGTGCCGCGGGCGGTTTCCACAATTACATACTCGCCGGTTTCTATGGTGAGGCCCGCCGGGTCAAAATAATACGATTTGCCGGTGGCCTTAAACTGTACACTTACAATTTTTTTCATACACAATTCCTATCTATAAAAAATGCGCAGGGAAATAGCGTTGTAAAATAGCAAAAAACCTGCCGGAAAAGCAAGCCCTCAAGAGGCTTGCCGCCCCGTTGCAAGCAGCAGGCTTTGTACCTTTACGGCAAGGGCCGTAAAGGTGATTTTGGGGGCGGCATTGCCCCGCAGGGCAAGGCGCGCGTCTTGAATAAACCCAAGCGCCCCGGTGCTGAACGCAGGGGGAAAGGCGGGCACCACTTGCAGGGAAATGCCCAGCAGCCCGGCCTCAAGAACAGCAGAAAAATCCGCCAGCAAATAGTCCCGCGCCTCGCGGTCGCCGTCGGCCCGGCCTTCGTACCGGGCAAACACACACAGCAGGGCGTAAACACCACCGGTAAGGCCGCGGGCGGCCTCCAGCGCGTGCTGCAAAATTTCCAGCCGGGCAGGGTTTTGCAGGGCGGCCAGCCCAAGGCCAATACGCCCCTGGTACAAAGCCGCCAGCAGGCCGGGCAGGGCAGGGCTTGCCCCGGCGGGCAAATTCGGCGCAAGAAAGGCCTCGCAGGCCGCCGCAGAAACCGGGGCCAGAACGTACAGGGTACACCTGCTTACAATGGTGAGGGGCAGGGTAGAGGCATCCCGCGCGGTTAAAATAAACACCACGTTGGGCGGGGGCTCTTCCAATACCTTCAGCAGGGCGTTGGCGGCGGGGGCGGCCATGTTTTGAGCGTTTTTAATGTATACCACCCGGCCCCCCGCCGAAAGAGAGGAGTGGTAAATTTCCTGCCGGGCCTCACGGATGCGGGCAACCGGAATTTGACCGGACTTGCCCTCACCTTCTATGGTGAGAACTTCGGCGCTTTGGCCGCGCAAAACGGCCTCGGCGCCGGGCCCACCGGCAGGGTACAGGTAATCGGCCGCCAAAAGGCGGGCCGCAAAGCCCCGCCCGCAGCCATCGGGGGCGGCAAGCAAAATGGCATGGGGCAGGCGCTGCGCCCTTAAAAGCCCGGCTGCCGCGGCTTTAAAGGTGTCGTTTCCCAGCAGCGAGGCCAGCTGCATCAGAGTTTTTCAAAGCGCTCCACATTGGTTACAAACACGGTGGCGCCGCCTACCGTAACCTCCAGTGGGAACGCGGTGGAAACACCCAGCCCGTAGTTGGCGGTGCTGGGAACAATTTCGGTGCGCTGGCGCGAAAACTGGGAGATGATGGAAATACAGCCGTCCACCTTTTCGTCCTCGGTGCCAATCAGCATGGTTTCGTTGCCCGCCATCAAAAAGCCACCGGTGGTGGAAAGGCGGGTAACGGTAAAGCCTGCTTTGATTAATTCGGAAGAAACCGTTTTGGAATCTTCCTTGTTCACAATGGCGGTAATCAGTTTCATTCAGAAACACTCCTTTTTCGCCGAATGTGGCAACGGTTATAAATGCCCCCGCCCGCTTGCCGCAAAAGCCGTTTTGCCCGGCAAACAGTGGTTTGGGCCACCTTTATTTTACCACATCCAGCTCCAAAATGCCACCGGCGGCCAAAAGGGGGGCAAGGCCCGGGGGAATTTGTTCCCCCGGCACCACCAGCGGCACCCCCGGCGGGCAGGGGGCCACCAGCCCCGCGGCCACCCGGCCTTCGGCCTGCTCTACCGGCAGCCGCTGCTTTGGGCCAAACAGCGCCTGCCGCACACCGCACACCGCCCGGGGCCTTGGGTAAACGGCCCGGGGGGCTGCCAGCGGCGCCCTGGGCGGGAATTTGGCAAGGGCGGCTTTCAGGCGGGCGAAGTCCTCCTCGGTGTTATAGGGGGAAACCATCAGCACAACATGGGTGCCGTCGGCAAGCTCGGGCACAATACCCTCATCCGCAAGGGCGCCCTCCAGCTGCGCGGCGGAATAGCCCCCCTGCCAGGGCACAAGGCAAAGCTTTAAAGGGTCGTCGCTGTGCTGCAGCAGGTGGGCGCTGCCGGCTGCGGCGGCCGCAAGGGTTTTTGCCGTTGTTTCAAAGGGAATGCGGTTTTCAAGCAAAAGCCCCGCGGTATAGTCGAGGCTTTGCAGCACAAGGTAGCTGGGGCTGGTGCTGCTGAACAGGTTCAGCGCCTGCCGGGCCGCCGGGGCCAGGGCCGCGTCTTTCAGGTGCAGCAGCGCCGCCGGGGTAAGGCAGGGCAGGGTTTTGTGGGCGGAATCGCAGGTGGCGTCGGCCCCCTGGAACAGCGGGTGCAAGTTGCCCCCCACAAAACGCAGGTGGGCGCCATGGGCATTGTCCACCAGCAAACGGGCCCCGTACCGGCGGCACACCCCGGCAATGGCGTTTACATCGGCCATGCGGCCATAATAGTCGGGGCTGGTAATGTACACGGTTTTGGCGCCTCTTTGGGCAAGGGCGGCCTCTATTTCATTTGCGGTGGGCGGGCCGTTTTGCGGCCATACCCAAGTGGGGGCAAGGTTTAAAAACGCAAGCCCCCGCACGGCGGCAATGTGGCAGCCCCGCACCATTACAATGGGCCCGCCCTCTTCGGCAAACAGGGCAAGCATGGCCAAAATACAGCTGGTGCTGCCAAAGGCGGAATACAGCGTTGCCCCGCTGCCGTAGGCGGCGGTCATGTTGGCCTGGCTTTCGGCCAAGGGCCCGCTGGGGTGGCTCAAATCGTCGGCGCCCTCAATTTCGGTAATTTCGTAGCGCAAAAGTCCGCCAAAGGCGGGGTTGGCGGCGGGGTTGCCCTTGTGCCCCGGCATGTAAAACCGGGCCGGTTTTTCAAGCAGGGGGGCCAGGGCGTCGCAAAAAGGCGTTTTCATAAGGCGCTAGCGGTTGCGGTTGTTGGCGCGCCAGTTGCGCCGGTTTTTGGCAATGCGCAGCTGCTCTTTCATGCCGCTGATAAGGGTGGGCCCAAAAAACAGCAGGTAATTGACAAGGCTGAAGCCATAGGCAATCAGCATGGAAAGGCCATAGCCCGCGCCCGCAAGGGCAAAGGCGCGGATGAGGTCGATGGCCATAAAGCCAACATACCCAATGGCCAGCCATTTTGCCTTGAGGGGAATGACAAAAAAGAAAAGGAATTCGGTGTTGGGCGCAAGGGTGGCAAACGCCAAAAACAGCGAAAGGTTGAGGGCGGTGTTGGTGGTATACCCCAGCGGCGAAACAAACACCGAGGCAATAGAGCCCAAAATGCCGATGAGGTAGTACAGGTTAAGCCGAAAGCCGCCCCAAATATTTTCCAGCGAATTGCCAATTAGGTAGTATACGTACAGCGAAATGAACATGAGGAAAACATTGCCGCCCTCGGGGATGAATATAAAGGTTACCAGCCGCCATACCTGCCCGCTTAAAATGCCGTCGCGCCAAAGAGACAGCCAGCCCCCGGCCCCCGTGAGGTTGATGGGCGACAGCAGCAGCTGCAGCACATACACCACCACCATGCCGCCCACAATATACCTCATCAGGTTGCGAATGTGGTAGCGCCCAAATTTATAGTCCAGCTTGTAAATCCATTTCATAGGGTTCCTCCAAAAATATAAGCGGCCCGCGCCGCCCGGTGTATTCCAAATAAAAACAACATGCCTTTATCAAATACGACAAAATACGCGAAATTTTGCGCAGGTGGAAAGCAAGCTTATTGTATCAAAGGCTCTCCCCAAGTTCAACAAAAAGTTGAAGAGGCTTTTCCCCCAAAAAGGGCACGGTGCAAAACCGATGTGAGCCGCCATGCCACTTTTCAACGTTTTCAACAGAGTTTTCAACAAACAGAAAAACAAGGCGCTTATACAAGCGGTATTTTACAAGAGAAACAGGGAAAAAATTTTCTATAAATTTTAAAAAAAATCTTGGGGAATCTGCCAAAAATGCTTTTCGCGCGCAGCATGGACAAAAAGTGTTTCTCCCTATACATTTGTTGCGGCCGCCGCAAAGCGGGCCTTTGGGCGCTGTCTTTACTGTACACCATTTTATTTACTATATAAAGGAAGTGTGGCAAAAGTATGTTGCCCCCGGTGTTCGCGTTTGACGCACCCTTGCCTAAAAGCGTATACTACAAAGAAAGCCCCGCCGCTACATTTTGCGCCGCGCCGCTTTGCGGGCGGCTGCGCAGGCGGGCTTTTTGCAAGGCCGGTTTTGGCCCTGCAGGCCGCCGAAGGCTTATGGCTTTTTAAACCCGGCGGCCCAACCTACACCAGGGAGGCAACAAATGACTTTTACAGGCAGCCCGGCAAAAATACCCCAGCTGGGCTTTACACACGGGGGCCGGTTTCACGCCGATGATGTTTTTTCGGCGGCGCTTTTGCGCATGATGCGCCCCGATATTCGCATTTACAGGGGCTTTACCGTGCCCATTGGGTTCAGCGGCATTGTATTCGATATCGGCAACGGCCCCTTCGACCACCACCAAAAGGGCAGCCCCCGCCGGGAAAACGGCGTGCCCTATGCTTCGTTTGGGCTGTTGTGGAAGGAATACGGGCATTTTTTTCTGAGCGAGGCCGAGGCCCTGCGGTTTGACGAAAAGTTTGTGCAGCCGCTGGATTTGGACGACAACACCGGCAGCGGCAATACGTTGGCCGGGCTGATAGGCGCCTACAACCCGCCGTGGGATTCCGACGAGGACGCCGATAAGGCCTTTTTTGAAGCGGTGGACATTGCCCAAAGCCTTTTGGAACACAAGCTGGAAAGCCTTGCCGCCGTAGAGCGGGGCAAGAAAATTGTGGAAGACCAGCTGAAAAAAATGAAGGACGGCGTGGTAATTTTGCAGGACTATGTGCCCTGGAAGCCGGTGCTGGTACAAAGCGACGCCGAATTTGTGGTGTTTCCCTCCATGCGGGGGGGCTACTCCCTGCAATGCATTCCGAAGGATTTTAACGGAAAAACCGGCAACAAGGTGCCCTTGCCCTCCGGCTGGTGGGGCCGCCCCGAAGAAGAACTGCAAAAAACAACCGGCGTGCCGGATATAAAATTTTGCCATGCCAGCGGCTTTATGGCCACCGTGGGCAGCGTAGAGGGCGCCCTGCAGCTTTGCGCCCTTGCCCGTGAAGAGAACACCCGGCGGGAGGCCCAGCGCGCCGCCGACCGGGCCGCCGCGGCAAAACAAACCGCCGAAAAAACGGTATGAGCTGGGTATACATGGTGCGCTGCCGCGACGGCAGCCTGTACACCGGCTGGACGCAGAACCTGCCCCGCCGCCTGGCCGCCCACAACAGCGGCACCGGGGCCAAATACACCCGCAGCCGGGGGCCGGTGGCCCTTGCCTGGGCCGAAGAGGCCGGGGACAAAAAACAGGCCATGGCCAGGGAGGCCGCGGTAAAAAAGCTGGCAAAGCCCCAAAAAGAGGCACTGGCAGCCGAATATTCCCGCCAAACGGGCCAAAAACAGGAGCAAACCTTGTGAAAGAGAATAATACACGGCCCTGGCCGGTGTTCACCGTTACCGAAAAAGCCGCCAAAACCCTGGCGGCAGGGCACCCCTGGGTGTACGACACCGAGGTTACCGGCACCCAGCCGGTGGAAAACGGCGGCATTGTGGATGTGATAAGCCCCAAGGGGCGTTACCTTGGCAACGCCTTTTACAGCCAGCACAGCAAAATACGGCTGCGGGTGTTTTCCCGCAATACCAACGATGTTTATGACGAGGCCTTTTTTGAACGGCGGCTGCAATGGGCCTGGAACTACCGCAAGGCGGTAATGCCCCCCGAGGATTTACGGGCCTGCCGCGTTATTTTTGGCGAGGCCGACGGCTTTCCCGGCCTTACGGTAGACAGAATGAACAACCTGCTGGTGGCCGAAACCCTTTCGGTGGGCGCCGAGCGGCTGAAGCCCCTTTTGCTGCGGCTGCTGGTGGATATTTTAAACCAAAGCGGCGCAGCTATTGCCGGTGTGTACGAGCGCAACGACGCCCCCATACGGGAACTGGAGGGCCTGCCCCAGTACAAGGGGTGGCTGGCGCTGCCAAACCTGCCCGCCGAATTTCCTTCTGCCCTCACCGAAATACAGGAAAACGGCGTGCGCTATTATGTGGATGTGGAAAACGGCCAGAAAACCGGCTTTTTTCTGGACCAAAAATACAACCGCCGGGCCATACGGCAAATTGCGGCGGGCCGCCGCGTGCTGGACTGCTTCACCCACACCGGCTCGTTTGCGCTGAACGCCGCGGCGGCGGGGGCCCGGCAGGTGGTGGCGGTAGACGCCAGCGAAACCGCCCTGCAAACCGCCCGCCAAAACGCCGTTTTGAACGGCCTTGCCGCCGGCATGGACTTTGTAAAGGCGGATGTGTTTGAGCTGCTGCCCCGGCTGATTGCCGAAAAGCGGGAGGTTGACCTTGTTATTTTAGACCCGCCCGCCTTTACCAAAAGCCGCAAAACAAAAAGCAACGCCCTGCGGGGCTACAAAGAAATTAACACCCGGGCCATGCAGCTTTTGCGCCGCGGGGGCTTTTTGGCCACCTGCAGTTGCAGCCACTTTGCCGCCGAGGCCGATTTCCGCCAAATGCTGGCCGAAGCCGCCGCCGAGGCGGGGGTTTCGCTGTTGCAGGTGCAGGCCCGCCAGCAGGCGCCCGACCACCCCATTCTGTGGGGCGTGCCCGAAACCTATTACCTGAAATTTTTTATTTTTCAAATTGTATAAAGGCCCTCTGCCCGCAAAGGGGTAAAATTATCCCTTCCGCGGGCCGTTGCCATTTTAAGGCACCTGTGCCGGGCCCGGGGCAAACCGCAAAACCCCCGGCCGCCGCAAAGCCCAGGCGAAAACCCGGTTGCCCGCAAACCGGCGAAAGGAAAACATTTATGGAAAAGCTGCGGCCCCTGCTGGCGGGCATTGTAAGCGAAGCGCCCGCCAAAATTGTGTTCAGCGCGCCCTACAACAAAGCCGCCGCCTGCCGGAAAGCGGTGGTGGTGCCCCTTGCCGAAGGCTGGCAGCTGCAGCGCTATACCGGCACCCAGGTGTTCCACCAAAACTTTGCCCCCGAAGAGCTGGAAACACGCCTCGAAACCCTGCTGCTGGAGGAGTTTTCCCAGCTTACGGCAGCGTGCGCCGGTGCCGAATACCAGCTGCGCCGCACCCGAAAGGGAAAACTGCTGAGCACCCGGCATGGGGCGCCGCCCGCCCCGCCAGCCGCGGCCACAGCACAGCACAACCGCCAGAAAAACTACCTTTTGCCCGAGGGCGTTGCCCTGCCCGCTTTGGTGGACATGGGGGTTTTTACGCCGGAGGGCCGGGTGGTAAAGGCCATGTACGGCAAATACCGGCAAATCAACCGCTTTGCCGAGCAGGTGGACGACGCGCTGAAAGGCTGGGAAAAGCCCGAAATATCGGTGGTGGATTTTGGATGCGGCAAATCCTACCTCACCTTTATTCTGTACCATTACCTTACAACGGTGCGGGGGCTGCGGGCCAACATTACCGGGCTGGATTTAAAGGCCAACGTGGTAGCGAAGTGCAATGCCGCCGCCCAAAAATACGGCTACCAAGGCCTGCGGTTTGCCGTGGGGGATATTAACGGCTATACCCAAACCACCCCGGTGGACATGGTGGTTACCCTGCACGCCTGCGACACCGCCACCGATTATGCCCTGGCCAGCGCCGTACAGTGGGGGGCACGGTATATTTTTTCGGTGCCCTGCTGCCAGCACGAGCTGAACAGCCAGATGCAAAGCGAGGAGCTTGCCATTTTAACCCGTTACGGCCTGCTGCAAGAGCGCATGACCGCCCTGATGACCGACGCCGTGCGCGCCAACCTGTTAACCGCCTGCGGCTACAAAACCCAAATTCTGGAATTTGTAGACCTGGCGCACACCCCCAAAAATATTTTAATCCGCGCCCAAAAGGCGGGGCAGCCCTTGGCTGTGCGGGCCAAAGCAAGGCAGGAGGTGGAGCAGCTGATGCAGGCTTTTCATTTTTCCCCCACCCTGTACCGCCTGCTTTCCCCCGTGCTGGCGGCCGAAGAAAGCTAAGAAACCGGCTCTGGGCCTTACAAACAGCGGCTTTACCCATCCGCTTTTTAAGAACTACTTTACAGCCGCAGCCCGCCTTATTCCCATACCAAACAAAACCCGCGCCGGGCGTTTTGCCCCGGCGCGGGTTTTGCGTTTGAAGGGAGGGAATTAAGCAAAATTGTATGTACAGGGAAGCGGCCGATGCCTGCCCGCGCCACAAGGGCCGGGCTGCCCGCCAATAACAGGGCAGCGAACCCCTTTTCTATAAGGGCAGGCCCTTGCAAAAACGCGCCCTCACAAAACGGCCCGGCGTGTTTGCGGCAGCCCCCTGTGCCCGGCAGGCCTGCCTATGCCCCGCCGCCCGGGCCTTCAGGTTTACTCCCAGCCAAAGGTGAAATCCACCTTTAAATCGTCCCGCACCGCGGAAAGAGATTTTTGCACCTCAGCGTTCAGCGGAACGCCGGTTTTGCTTCTTTCAAGGTAGGCCAAATACTCTTTTTCCCCCGCGGTGTAAATGCGGGTTTGCCCCTTGGCTTTTTTGCTGGCGCGCAGCTCCCGCAAAATGTCTCCGGCAATGCGTTTGAATTCGTCC
>JBKEBR010000337.1:0-20056 GCA_047973285.1 Oscillospiraceae bacterium
TCCTTTAATTCTGCGGCGCAAAGCGCCAGGGTGGCGGCATCCAATGCCATATACTGTTTCCTTTCTATCTACATGCGGCCTCAGGCAAACCGGCCTGGCCAAGCTTGCAGCTGCTTCTTTTTAAATACAATACAGTGGCTACGCTTACCGCAAGGTATACCAGCACGTTTACCAGAGACATTGTCATCTGCTCTAGATAGCCTCGTTCTAAAAAGGCCCGTACATATACAACAACCGGAATAAAATTTATAGCAATTGCAAGTGCAAAACGCTTCAGGGAAGGCTTTGCCATAAAAAACAGCCATATAAACAATTCGGCGGCAAACCCATACCGGTCGTGCATGGCCGGCAAAAACATGGTACAGGTCATAATACACCACACCGCAAGCAGCACCAGGGTGTCTCCCTCTATGTTCAGTTTTTTATAAAGCACATACACCAGCATGGCCGCAAAAACGGCCAATGCAAATATAATGGCAGGGGGCGCAAAGGCATCAAAATCTCCGTCGCCAAATGCCGTGAATATGTTGGAATAGTCTACATAAAGGCGCTTATAGTCCTGCGTTTGGTTTAAATATACCGTGAACCCATAAAAAATGCTGTCTCCCTTATTTCGCCCAATCAACCCAAAAAGAAAAACGAATACGGGAATTTGTAAAAAATGCAAAGCAGAAAATTTCTTCTTCACAAAATATAAAAGCACCAGCACCGGCAAAAAAAAGATTGCCTGTAATTTAAAACTTAAGGCAAGCGCAAACATAGTAAAAGCCGGGGGATATTTTTCCTTTAACAGCAATACAAGGCACATTAACAAAAAAAATGTGTAAATAACATCACATTGGCCCCAAACCGCCGAATTGGCCAAAGGAATTGGAAGTAAAACCGTACCCAAAAACGTACCGGCTGCTATCCATTTCCGGTTTTCATCCTCTTTGGGCAACAGCTGCAACACGCCCCATGCCATAGCTACGGCAGCTAAATAATCAAATACAATCGACACCAGCTTCACACAAACAATTTCTGTAAACGGCAACCAGGATGTAAGCAACAAAAGACAAAAATAAGCGACATTGTAATTATTGTTGGGCAAATGCATAGCAGCCCTTAACCCCTGCTGCTTCAACGTTTGAAACCATGGTACCAGGTACACTTCCATGTCTCCAGCCAAAAAACCCCTCAAAAAATACCGAAGCATAAGCGAAGCCATTAGCAATACAATGAAACCCATCCATAAAATATTCCTTTGAACCCATGCTGCAAATTTTTTCTCAACCGCAAACATACCCTCACCTTTTCCGCTTTGGTTTTGAGCACATCAGTGATGTGCTTTTTACGCAAAACCCCTGTACTCTTTTTATAGCTGCTTTGCTTTAGAACATTTGGGCCCTAAATTATTCACAACCCCCACCTGCCAGGTATACCACACAAACGCCGCCAAATTGGCGGCGGCCAGCGCCTCTTTGGGCAACGGCCAAAACCCAAACAAATACGAGGCATAGGCGCAGTACCCGGAAAGGGTAAACAACGCCGCCGGCCACAGGGTTTTCCCGGCGGGCCGCACAAAAAAGCAGGCCCACAGCAGTACCTCGGCAAGGTAGCCGTACCGCTCGTGCATGCTGGGCAAAAACAGAACACAGGCAAGGGCGCTAAAGGCCGCCAGCTGCAAAAGGGCAAAGCCCCGCACCCGTATATTTTTGTACAGCACCCAGCAAAGCATTAAAAAGCACAGCAGCAGCGCGGCGCCTATTAAAAGCGGCGCAAAATATTCATGCCGTTCGTCCTGAATAAAGGCGGCGGCATTGGGGTAATCAATAAACACCCGGGGGTCGTAGTCGGTTTGCCCCAGATAAATTTGAAAGGCCACAAAGGGGCTTGCCCCCACAAACACCGCGGGCAAAGAGGTAACAAACAGCAGCAGCGGCGGCAGGCCAAACCAAAAAACAGAAAACCTGCGCTCTGCCGCATACACAAAAATAAACAGGGGCAGCAAAAAAATGCTTTGCATTTTAAAGCAAAAAGAGAGGCTCAACATTAAAAAAGCAATGGGCCAGTTTTGCTTTAATAAAAAATACACGGCAAAAACGCCGAAGGCAACATAGATGGAATCGCACTGGCCCCACAGGGAAGAATTGAGCAGCACCTGCGGAACAAACAGGGTGGCCGCAAAAGCCAGCGCCCCCCATTTGGTTTTCACCCGCCTTGTGCCCCCATGCAGGGTGTACACCACAAGCCCGGCACCCGCCGCAAGCAGGTAGTCAAACACCACCGCAAGGGCCTTCACCATTGCCACCGCCGCCGCCTGCCCGGTGGTAAAAACCGAAACCGCATATATGTACAGCATGTACGGAATGGTATAGTTGCCCACCCCATGGCGCAGGGCCGCAATGCCCTCTTGCTTAAAAACTTCAACCCAGGGCAGAAAAAAGCCCTCCATGTCCCAGGTGCAAAACGAAAGGTTTTGTATGCGCAAAAGGGCGGAAAGCAAAACCGCGCCCCCAAAGGCAAAAAAAAGAATGTTCTTTTTCAGCCAGCCAAGCCCTTTTTTTTCAAACCAAAACATGGCTCTTCTCCCTCATACCCTGCCGCCAACCCTGCCGCTGGCCAAATTTAAGGAAAATACACAAAGGGGTCTTTTTGCTGCCCGCTCACCAGCACCTCGGCGCCGGCAAACGCCCCGCGCAGCCTGCCTGCAAGCGCGGGCACCACAGGCGCCTCGGTGGCATAGTGGCCCGCCGCCACAAGGGAAATGCCCGCCGCGGCCGCATCCAGCCCGTCGTGGTGGCCCGCCTCCCCGGTAAGCAGGCAGCTTGCCCCCGCCTGCTTTGCCATGGGCCAATAGTCTGCCCCGGCGCCGCCAATTACCGCCACCCGGTGCACCGGCCCGCCCGCCGAGGCCAGCTGCACATGGGCCCCCAGCCTGCCCGCGCAAAAGGCGGCAAACTCTTCCGGGCTCACCGGGGCGGGCAGTGTGCCCACCCGGCCAAGGGGGGCCAGCTCCCGCAGGTTTGTAAGCCCAATTTTTTCAGCCAGGGCATCATTCACGCCGCCCGCGGCGGCGTCCAGGTTTGTGTGGGCGCAAAGGGCCGAAATGCCCGCCTGCACCAAAGCAAAGGCCACATCCTCTTCGCCCAGCCTGCGCAAAGGGTGAAAAATAACCGGGTGGTGGGAGACAATCAGGCGGCACCCAAGCCGCCGCGCCTCCTGCACAACGGCATGGGTAATATCCAGCGCTACCAAAATTTTATCCGCGTCGGCCCCGCAGTCTACCAAAAGGCCCACATTGTCCCACTCCTCCGCAAGGGCGGCGGGGGCCAGCTCTTCCACAAAACTTACAACCTGCTTTACCGTAGGCATTGCTCCACCTCTTTTAAAAGCTGTTCAAGGGCGGCGCGCTCGCCCTGCTCCATGGGCGCCAGCAGCCTCTTTTTCAAATGCTCTGCCCGCTTGCCGATATACCCTTTTGCGGCGCTCGCCGCCGAACGCGGCACCAGCCCCACCTCACAAAACAGCGGGGTGGGCCCGGGCGCCCTTTCCCCCGTATAAAAAACGGAAAGAACCGTGTAAAACCTTGCGTTTTCCTCCACCGGTACTTCCCGTTCTATGACAAACCCGTTTTCGCAAAGCCATTTGCGCAAGAACCAGGCCCGGGTAGCGGGCACAAATACAAAGTGCAGGTTTTTGCCGCGGGCCCATTCGGCGCCGCTTACAATTTGCACAATGGTTTCGCCGCTTACCCCGGCAATTACAATTTCCTCGGCCTCGCCGGGCCCAAGGGGGGCAAAGCCGTCGCCAAGGCGGCAATCTACCAGCCGCCCCACGCCGGTTTGCAGCACCAGCGCCTTGGCGTGGCTTAAGGGAATGGGCCGCTTGTCAACGGCAATTACTTTTGCCACCCTGCCGCTTTTGGCAAGGTACACCGCAAGCTTGCCGTGGTCGCAGCCAATGTCTGCCACCACGCGGCCGGGGCGCACCAATTTTGCCGCCTCTAAAAGACGAGCGCCGGGCATGGGTAGCCCGGCGCGGTACATTTCGCCGCCCACAAACTAGGCGCCGACATGGGCGGTCAGTTTTTCAAGCAGCGCGTTCACATCGGTGCCATGCACATAGCAGGCCTCCTCCTGGGTGTCGCCGCGGGAGGCGGGGCAACCAAGGCAATGCATGCCCATTTCAAGAAAAAACGGGGCGGTGCTTTCATCAAGGTCCAGAATTTCGCCAATAACTGTATCTTTCGTGATTGTCATTGTTATCTGACATCTCCTTTTAAGGTTTATTTTTTCGCCTACACAAAAGCGGGAATGCTTCTTTTTCGGCATATATAGTATACCTCATACCGGCGGCAGATGGCAAGCCCCGCCCGCGCGGGCGCAAAAGCCGCCGCCCTTTTAGGCCCACGGCGCCCACCGCACAAGCCCAATTGCCACCAGGTGCAACGGGTAAAAAATGTAAAAAACCCATTTGCTGAAAGCATTTCCCCCGCCGCGCCGCCCATTGTAGGCAAACAGCAAAAGCAGCGGCAAAAACTGGCCGGCCTGAATAACCACCATGTACCAGGGGTAGCTTACCAGCATAAGCAACGAAAACACCACCACCCCGCACCCGGCCAGAAACTGCTTTTTATAGCTGCCGCGGAAGGCATCGAACACTAAAATGTAGGCAATGCCGTACAGCGGCCAGTCGCCAATCACCGAAAGCAGAAAAAGCCCCAGAATGGCACCGGCTTTCACAACACCGCTGCGTATGGTGTATTTGGCGCGCAAAGCCAGCAGCCCAAGAAACAGGGTATAAATTACCCCCACAGGGAACATATTGCCCGGCCCGGGCAGGCGCCCGGTTTCAAAATATACAAAGGCCGGGTAGGCCAGCACGGCAAACACCGCAAGGCGCGTGGCATATTTTTTAAAGTTGTGGGTGTGGTGGTAGCCCTCCACAATAAAGTAAAACATTACCGGCCCCGTTATGCGGCCAACAAAATGCATGGCAATGCCGGGCAGGCTGGCGGTTTCCACAAAGGCCCAGGCAATATGGTCTGCCAACATGGCGGCAATGGCAATGTATTTAAGCGTGTAGGCGCTGAGGCCCTTCTTTTGAGAAAGCTCCATTGTGTTCCCCCTGCAAAGCGGCGGCAAAGCGCCTGCCCCGCCTATAATAAAACCGGCAAACCTTGAAAGATTTGCCGGCCTTTTTTGCCTTTACGGGCCGGGCATACGCCCGCACCGGTTTATTCCTCTATTTCAGCTTCCACAGCGGGGGAAACCACCGTTTCCTCGGCAGAGGCGCTGGCCACCACTTCGCCGTCGCCGGCTTCGTCCGCCTTGGCGGGCTCGGGCAGCAGGGCTTTCATGGAAAGGCTGATGCGCTTGTTTTCAAAATCCACATCCAGCAACTTTACTTCCACTTCCTGCCCCACAGCCAGCACATCGGCAACCTTTTCCACACGGTCATGGCTGATTTCGCTGATGTGCACAAGGCCGTCCACACCGGGCAGAATGCGCACAAAGGCGCCAAAGGGGGTAATGCTGGCCACAGTGGCCTTAAAGGCGCTGCCCACCGGGTATTCGGCCTTCAGCTTCTCCCACGGGTTGTCCTCCTGCTTTTTAAAGCCAAGGGAAACCTTGTGCTTTTCGCTGTCAAGGTCTTTCACATATACCTCAATGGTATCGCCCACCTTCACCACTTCGCTGGGGTGCTTAATGCGGCTCCAGGAAAGCTCGGAAATGTGCACAAGGCCGTCCACCCCGCCAATGTCCACAAACGCGCCGTAGTTGGTAAGGCTTTTCACGGTGCCCACATAGTGCTTGCCAACCTCAACCTCGGCCCAGAACTTTTCGCGCAGGGCGTCCTGCTCGGCAGAGGCAACCTCGCGGATGCTGCCAATGGCGCGGCGGGGGGTAAACTCTTTAATTTTCAGCTTTACATGGGTGCGCACCAAAGCGGCGTAATCCTCGCCGCGGCGCATGGTTGCCTGGGAAGCGGGAATAAATACCTTTACGCCCTTTACAAGCGCCACAACGCCGCCCTTGTTGGCCTCTATAACATAACCGTCCATCACGGTGCCGTCCTCGGCCGCCTTGGAAACCTCCTCGGCGCCCTTGCGGGCTTCCATCTGGCGCTTGGACAGGTAAATAATACCGTCCTGGTCGTTTACCTTCACAACCACCAGTTCAAGTTCTTCGCCGCGCTTTACAATATCTTCGGCCGAACGCACCGCCGGGTCGTTGGTGAGTTCTTCCATTTTGACAATTCCGGTTTGCTTGGTGCCGATATCCACCGTAATTTCATTAGCGGAGACTGCTTCGACAATACCCTTGACAATCTGGCCAGCATATACCGGCTTCATAGATTCGTCTAGCATCTCCTCAAAGCTTTTCTCGCCATCACGAATTACATCGCTCATTCTGGTAAGTACCTCCTCAATTGCGGATAACGGCGTAGAAGCGCCCGCAGTAACCCCCACTGTTTTAACCCCCGCAAAATCTGCGGCGGCAAGCTCAGCGGCCGTTTCAACACAGACCGCGCGCGTATGCGCTGCGGCCACACGGTGTAACTTGCGGGTATTAGAGGAACCCTTGCCCCCCACAACAATTACCAAATCGCTGCGGCGCGCCAGTTCCTCTGTTTCCTTCTGCCTTGTCCATGTCGCACTACATATTGTATCAAATACATCGTAGTTTGTACACACTTTTTTGAGAAAAGTGGTGCATTCTAACCATTTTGTAACCTCGTAGGTGGTTTGCGCCACCACCTGCAGGCGGCGCTCTGTGCCGGTTTTTTCCAAAATGGCCTGCAGGGCGGGCAAATCGGCAAAAACGGCCACTTCGCCGGTGGCGTGGCCCACAATTCCCTGCACCTCGGGGTGCCCCTCGTCGCCCGCCACCAGCAGCAGGGCGCCTTGCTCCCCACTTTTTCTTGCTATATCATGTATTTTCCCCACAAATGGGCAGGTGGCGTCGGCCACCTGAATGTTTCTTGCCCGCAGCTCGTCGTATACGCTTTGGCCCACGCCATGGCTGCGAATTACCAGCGCCGTTCCGTCGGGCACCTCGGCCACGCTGCCTGCCGCCACCACCCCGCGGCTGCCAAGGCTTTCAATTACCTGCGGGTTGTGAATCAGCGGGCCAAAGGTTACCACCGGCCGGCTTTGCGCCAAAAGGCCCTCGGTCATGTTCACGGCGCGGGCCACGCCAAAGCAAAACCCTGCGGTTTTGGCCACTTCCACCCGTACGCCGTTTATTGTTTGCACCGCCGCTGCTTTCTGCAAGCCGCTCACCTTCTTTCTTCCCCGGGCCGCCCTGCGGCCCCCTTTGCCGTAACCGGCCCTCTCACCTGCAGGGCAGGGCCAGCAGGTCTATCTGCTCTGCCAGCATTTTTTTGGCCTCGCGCAGCTTTGCCGCGTTGTATTCGCCCACAAGGCCCAGCTGCGAAGGGGCCAGCGGTGCGCCAAAGGAAACCGTAATGCGCCGGAAGGGCTTGGGGCTGCCCGCTTTATAGCAGATGTGGCAGGGCACAATGTCGGCCTCTGCCTCCATGGCCACCACAAACGCGCCGGATTTCAGGCGCCCCATTTCGCCGGTTTTAGAGCGGGTTCCCTCGGGGAAAATCAGCAGGCCGCGGCCCGCCTTCACCTCTTCCACCGCCGTGTTTACGGCGCTTCTGTCCCCCGTGCCCCGCTCCACCGGAAAGGCCCCGGCAATGGCCCAGAAAAAGTTGAGAAGCCCGTTTATTTCAAACAGCTCTTCCTTGCCCATAATCAGCATTTTTTTGCCGAAGCCCCTGGCCAGCAGCACATACATGGGGTCGATGGCAAACAGGTGGTTGGGGGCCAGCAGAAACCCCCTGCCCCGCACCAGGTTTTCGCGCCCAACAGCTTTTATGGGGTACACAAGGCGCACCAGCACCATGGCAATAAAAAAAACAATGTAATACAAAACCTTGTACAAGGCTTTTAAGGGCCGCAGTTTTTTCATTGGGCACTCTCCCGCGCGGGCAGCTTTTGCCGGATAATAGAGAGCAGCAGCGCCAAAGACTGCTCCAATTCAAACCCCGTGGTGTCGGCCTCCACCGCGTCCGCGGCTTTTTTAAGCGGGGCAATGCTGCGGTGGGTGTCGTTGTAGTCCCGCTGTTCCACGTCGGCCTTTACGGTTTCGTAATCAGCCTCTTGCCCGTTTTTCAAAAGCTGCTCATAACGGCGGCGAGCCCTGTCCTCCACCGAGGCGGTTAAAAATATTTTCACGTCGGCGCCCGGCAGCACCACGGTGCCAATGTCGCGCCCATCCATCACCACGTTGTTTTCCCGGGCAAGGCGGCGCTGGGTTTCCAGCAGAAAGGCGCGGGTAGCCGGGTGGGCCGAAACCCCGCTGGCCGCCATGGAAACCGGCTCCTCCCGTATGGCGTCAGACACATCCTCCCCGCCCAAAAACACCCGCTGCTCGCCGCCAATATGCCGAAGCGACAGCGCAAGGCCGGGCAGCAGGCCCGCCACCTCCGCCTCGCTGCGGGGGTCTTTTCCCGCCCGCAGCACCGCAAGGCCCACGGCGCGGTACAACGCGCCGGTATCCACATAAATATAGCCCAATTGCCCGGCCACCAGCCTTGCAATGGTACTTTTACCCGCCCCCGAGGGGCCGTCGATTGCAATGGAAATCATGCGTTCCTCCTTGTATGGCCCTATAGGGCACTTGCCGCCGCAAAGGCGGTTGCCCAGGCAATTTGCAGGTTGTAGCCGCCGGTGTAGGCGTCCACATCCAGCACCTCCCCCGCAAAATACAGGCCGGGCAGTTTTTTGCTCTGCATGGTTTTGGGGTCTACTTCTTTTACGCTAACCCCGCCCGCCGTTATAACGGCGTGCTGCAGGCTGCCGCGCCCGCCAATGTCGAGGGTGAAATTCTTCACTATTTCCGCCAGCTTCTGCCTTTGGGCACGGGTAATCTGGTTCACCTTCTGCTCGGGCGGCAGCTGCCAGCGCTTTAGCACCACCGGGCGCATGGTGGCGGGCAGCAGTTTGTCCAGGCAGTTGGCGGCGGCCTTGCCCGCAAAGGCGGCAAAGTCCCGCTGAAGGCGGGCATCCAGCTGCTCGGGGGTAAGGGCAGGCTTCAAATCGATGCTGATTTGGTACTGGTTTTTGTTCATGTCGCCAAGGTAGGCGCTGGCCGAAAGCACCAGCGGCCCCGAAACCCCGAAATGGGTGAACAGCATTTCGCCCTGCTCGGCAAAAACCGGCCTGCCGTTTTGCAATAGCGTCAGCTGCACATTGCGCAGCGAAAGGCCCATCATTTCTTTGGCGGTGCTTCCCTTTTCCACCATGGCTACAAGGCTTGGCACCGGGGGCACAACGGTGTGCCCCGCCTGCCGGGCCAGCTCGTACCCAAGGCCGGTGCTGCCGGTAACCGGGTAAGAAAGCCCCCCCGTGGCCACCAGCACGGCGTCGGCCCGCAGCACGCGGCCATCTTTTACTTTTACCCCGGCGGCGGCTCCCTTTTCCACCAGCAGCTCCACCACCTGCCCTTTTACCCAGGCGGCCCCGGCCGCATACCCCAGCAAGGCCTGTATTACCTCCTCGGCCCGGTCGCTCACCGGGAAAACCCGGCGCCCCCGCTCGGTTTTAAGGGGCACGCCCAGCCGGTTTTGAAACAGCTCCACCACCGCCGCAGGCGGCAGTGCATGAATGGCCGAAAACAAAAACCGTGGGTTGCTGCGCACATTCTTTAAAAATTCCTGCTCGTCGCAGTTGTTGGTAAGGTTGCAGCGCCCCTTGCCGGTAATGGCAAGCTTTTGGGCCGGTTTGTCCATGTGCTCCACCAGGGTAACCGCATGCCCCTGCCGCAGCGCCGTACCGGCGGCAAACAGCCCCGCCGCCCCGGCGCCCACAATGATAAGCTGCGCCATCAGCCCTGCCCCACTTTCCGCCTCGGTGCTTTTATTGTACCACGGCGCCGCAAGGCCGCCCGGGCCAGGCAAAAAGAGCCGGTAAAGGCGTACAGCAGCATCAGCGGGTGAATGCTGGCCAAATACATCACATAGGTGCCAATGGTAAAGCTGGACACCGTTACATAGGCCACCATAAAGGCACGCAGCAAAATGCACAGCAGCAGCCCCAGCTGAACAAGCCAAAGCAGCGTCTCCGCACTTTCTACCCGCTTTGCTCGCAGGCGGCGGCCCCACAGAATGCCGCCCCAAACCTGCCATGCCAAGGCCGCCAAAAGCCCCAGCGGCAGCAGCGCCGCGTAAAGATAGCGCACCACATCCAGCACCAGAAAAGCCGCGCTTTGGCCGGGGGAAAAATAGGCCTTGCTGCTGTTTTCTTTGGTTACCGTTTGCGCCTTGTCGTGCAAGAATTCCTCCATGGGCGCAACCAGCGCCTGGTACAGGCCGGGGTCGTTGGAACGGGGGCTGAAAATAGAGCGGGCATCGCACTGCTGGAAGGTGGCGCAGAAGTACAGGCTGTACAGCCCTTCCTTCACCACCGGGCCCACATATTCGGCCCGAATGGGCGGGCTTACCGAGCTGCGGCCGGGCCCCGCGGGCAAAACACCCTGCTCACACAGGGCGTTAATTTGTGCGGCCAGGCTCTCAAAATATTCCTTTGCCGTTTGGGGGGTGGCATAATACCCCGCCTCGGCGGCCGCCTGCCGCAGCGCCCAGTAAAAAGAGCCCGAGCTGTAATCGCCGGCAGCAAACTGGCTTTTCAGGCCCTCGCTTTCCAGCACGGGCTCCAGCTCGGCAAACTGGGGCACCAAATCGTACAGCTGGCGGCGTACCTCATAGGGCACCGCCACCTTTGGGTTCCAGTTTTCATGGGAAATGCGGGTCATGGCGCCGTAGGCATCGGCAAATTCCCCGCTGGAAAAATCGCTCACAATAAAGCGCCCGTAATAATGGTAGTTCATGCCCCGCCAGGCAAGGTTGCCCGCCGCCATCAGCAAAAAGGGAAGCAACAGCATAGCACAGCGGCCAAGGCGCCGGGGCTGTTTTTCCCGCAGAATAAACACCGCGGTAACCGCCGCCGCCACAACCACAAATGGCAGCAGCCACCAGCCGTCCTCCCGGGTAAGCAGGCAGGCGGCAAGGGCCAGCCCGGCCAACAGCAGCCACCCCGCAGAGCGCCGCGCCCTTTCCCCCCGGCGCAGGGCGTACCCCACCATACCCGCCACACACAGCAAGCACAGGGCGGGGAAAATATTGTCGCGGTATACCCGCAACACAAAACCATAGGGGGCGGGGTTTGCCGTGGAGGAGGGGCTGAACAGCAAAAGGGCAAACAGGGCAAGCCCGGCCCAGCGTTTTTTCAATACCGGCAGCACCGCCCAGGCGGCGGCAAGGCTGGCCCCCGCCCACAAAAGCTGGCCGCCCAAAAGGTAGGGAATGCCCAGCCAGTGCAGCACCGCCAGCCACAGGGCAAAAAAGCTGTGCTTGGAAAGGGTAAGCCAGTTGTAGCTGCCCAGCCATTCGCCTTTCACAATGGAAAGGGCCGCATTGTACATAAACATGTCGTCCAGCGCGGCGCCCTCCGGGTCAAGGTACATCTGCTGGGCCCCGCTGAGCAGCAGTTTTACGGCAAGCAGCAACAGCCCCGCCAGCAGCAGGGCGCGCAGCCTCAGGTCTTTCCGCTCGTTCAAAAATAATTTTTTCAAAAGTTTTCCCGCCTTTCCGGGTCGGCAGCCTTCTCGCCGCCAAGGGCAAAGGGCGCAGCCGCGCAAAACAGCAGCAGGGCGGGCACCCCGGCGGAAAGGTACATCAGGGAGGTGCCTATGCCAAAGGCCGCCACCTCCATATAGGCGGTTACGGCAAGCCGCAGCAAAAAGCTGAGCAGCAGCCCCAGCAGCAGCACCGCGCCCAGCAGCTGCGGCGGCAGGCATTTCTGCGAAAAAGCCCGCCTTATGTCCCGTGCAAGGCCCCAGCCAAGCAAAAACAAAGCCAGCGCCAAAAGCGGCCACAAAAGGATGCGGTACAACCATATCAACACATCGCACAGCAAAAAGCAAAGCTTTTGAAACGGGTTGTAATAGGGCAGGTCGCTTCCCTCTTCATAGGCGTATTGCACCGAAGAGTGCAGGTAATTTTCCGCCGCCAGAATGTCCGCCGCATCGCCCTGGCTAATGGCCGGGCGGGGGTCGCAGTTTTGCAGCGTAAGCACGGCTAAAAAGCCTTTGCCGGTTTCAAGGGCGGCGGGGCTCGCCAGCTGCGCGCTGAAGGCGGGCACGGTGGAGGCATTCGGCTTTTCGCTTTGCAACCGGCCCTCGGCCACAGCGCTTTGTATCTCGGCCTCCACCCGCGCCCAATACAGCTGGGCCGCGGGAGCCGTGGGGGTAAGCCCCTCGTAGGTGGCGGCAAGGCGCAGGGCATAATAAAAGCTGCCGCCGTATTCCCCCGTGGCAAGGTTTGCAAACCCGTTATAGGCCGGGCCGCTTGCAAGGCTGGGGCGCAAAAGGGCCAGGCTGGGCGCTTCGGCATACAGCTTTTCCAGCGCCGCGCGGGTTACCGGGGTATAGCGGGTATAGCCGCTTTCGGCAAGAGAAACCGCCGCCATGGCGCCATAAGCGGCCGAAAAGCTGCCGCTTGTCAAATCGCTCACCACAAACACGCCGTATTTTGCCTTATTGGCCGCGCCAAACCCCGCAATGCCCGCCAGCAGCACCGCAAAGGGCAGCAGGGCGCAGGCAAGCTTTACCAGCCTGCGGCGGGTTTGGCGGCTGAACAGGGCGAACACGCCGATGGCGGCAAGGCCGCACAGCGCAAAAACAAGCAGCAGCAGGCCATCCTCCCGCACCAGCCAGGCCGCCGCAAGCCCCAGCCCCGCCCCCAGGGCCGCCACCACGCTGCCCCTTGCGCGCGGCTGGGAAAGCCGAAGGCCAAGGCCCAGCACCCCCGCAAAAAACAAAAGGCTGAGCGCGGGGAAAATGCTGTCGCGGTACACCCGTTGGGTAAACCCCGCAAAGGAAACCGGCTGGAAGGCAAAAAAAGCGAAAACACACAGCCGCATAAGGTTGCCCGGCAGCACCGGGCGCAGGGCCCACACGGCAAAAGCGCAGCAAAAAAGCCACAGAAGGGCATTGCCCACCAGCAGCGGAATGCCAAGGGCGTGCAGCAGCGCCAGCCACAGGGCAAAGCCCATATTTTTGGCAATGGCAAAGCCGGTATAGGGCCCCAGCCAGCCGCCCTCGGTAAGGCTGTAGGCCGCCCGCAGCATGAGCATATCGTCCAGCCCCGACTGCTGGGGAAGCAGGTAGATGCGCTGGCTGAGGGCAATGGAAAGCCGCGCCGCCACCACCAGGGCCAGCAGCAGCCACACCCAGCGCCTTTTTATGTTTTTTTGTGCCAATTGCCGCATCAGGTTATTTTCTCCACCGATTCCACCAGGTATTTTTGCTTTTTAAAAATTAAATCCACCAGCAGCGAAAGGTATTTCAGCACCATGGCCAGCAGCAGAAACACGCCCGCAAAGCCCCCGGTAAGCACCAGCATGGTGGTGGTCCACCCGGCGGCCACAGGGTCGGCGCCGCCGGCGCGGGTAATGTTGACAACCAGGGTATATACCACCGCGGCCACCATAAGCAGCAGCATAAACATGGAAACCCCAAGGGCCATTTTGTACCCAATGCCGGTGTACAGGGCAAGGGAATCGGCCGCGCGGGAAACCCGCAGCTTTTCGTTTTCCCGGCCGCTTTTGCCGGGGTATACCAGCGTTTGCAGCTTGAGGCCGCTGGCGGCGTAAGCCGCCTTGCGGTACACCAGCGTTTCGGAAATGCCGTGCACCCGGTTGATGGCCCGGCGGCTGAGAATGCGGAACACATCGGTGCGCAGCTTGTATTTGGAGTGGCTGGCCGAATTGAACATGCCGTAGAACAAGCTGGAGGAAAGCTTGCGGTTTTTGCCCGGCGCCACCGAAACAATGTCGCTGCCGCCCACGCAGGCGTCGTACGCCTCGTCCACCATTGTTTCGGGGTAGGGCATTTTCATGGTGTCGAACTCGTACACAAAGTCGCCAATGGCCAAATCCAGCCCGGCGTTCATGGCAAGCTCCAGCCCCTGCTTCAGGCTCATGTGAATCATGGTTACCGGGGGCAGCTGCTCCATGCCCTCTAAAAATTCCCTCACCTCGGCCTCGGTGCCGTCGCGGGAGGCGTCCTCCACAAAAATAAGCTCGTAATTTTCAAACCGGGCGGCCAGCCGCTCGCAAAGGGAGGCCAAAAAAGGCCGGGCACAGGTTTTTTCTTCCCCAAGGTACACCACGGCGGAAATAAAGTTTTTCTCCTTGTTCGCCATTACAGCACCTCCTCCAAATCGTACACTGTATTTATTTTGCCGCTGAGCACGCTTACAAAGGTGGGCCCCTCGCTCATAACCCGCACCAGCGTGGGGCGGGAATCGTCTATTTCGCTGGCCTTTAAAATGGGCTTCATAGAGAACAGCGAGGTTTTGTAGCTGAATTCATACTCATCCCGCAAATATTTGCGGGCCAGCTGGCTCATGCTGGGCCAGGCCGAAGCGGGCTTTGCCGGGCAGGTGTTGCAGTTGGCAAGGCAGTGGGGGGTGCAGCTGCCGCCGCTGCGCTGCTGGCAGGCAAAGGTGGGCAGCGAATCGTAGCTGGTGATGTGGGGGGTAAAGGTAACGCTGGTAAGCGAATGCAGCCCGCTGCAGCCGAAGGGCATAATGGAAAAAAAGGGCCCGTCCATTACGGTAATGCCCACGTCCTTGAGGGCCGGTTTTACCTCGCACAAAATAATTTCGCACAGCTCGTACTTGATGCGGAAGGGCTCGAACCCCAGCATGGAGGTAATTTCGTTTACCGAGGCATAGGTGGCGTTCAAAAGGTAGGGGGCTTCCTCCACCTCTCCCCTTGCCGTGGTAACCCGGTACGCCCCGCCCGTTTTTTTTATGGCGGTTACCGCCGCGGAAAGGCGTATTTCCACATTGGGCAAATTTTTGAGGTCGGCCTGCAGCTGGCGCAGCAGCAGCGCCGCGTCGTAGGCGTATTCGGTGGTGAGGTAGGTGCCGTCGCACATGCCGGGTTTGAAAAATTTTTCCGGGGAAACATCGTCGCAGCGAATGCCCGCCGCGGCGCAAAACCGGCGGAACTCGGCGGCATTGGTCCAGCTGAAACGGGCGCTGGTGGCATACACCTGCTCAAAATAAGCCACCACGCAGGACGGAAAGTCTTTTACAAACCGCTCGAAGTACCCGGCGCTGCGCAGCGCCGTGGAAATGCTGCGGGGGTAATGGTAGCCCATGTGCACCCGCGCCTGGTTGATGGTGGTGGCGCGGCTGAACAGGCCGGCGTCCTTTTCCAAAAGCAGCACCTTTTCGCCCCTGCGCCCGCAAAAACGGGCCGCGTACAGCCCGTACAGGCCGCCGCCTATAATAATTTTATCGTAAACCAAACAATTCCCTCCAGCATGTTTTGGGTAAAGCCTTCAACGCCTTTCAGGGGGCGGGGTTGTAGCGGCCAAGGGCGTTGGCCCACAGTATTTTCAGCAAATTGGCGTTGCCCCGCAGCCCCTTAATTTTGGTGGGGGGCGCCTCCCCTTTGGGGTATACCCGTGCCACCGGCACCTCGCAGGCCGTAAGGCCCAGCCGGGTGGCCCGTGTGCTGAGGTAGGCCAGCAGCTCGTACCCGCTGAACACCTCCCGAAGGGGCTGCACTTCGGGGTGGGTGAGATACCGGCGGGAATACCCCCGGAAGGCGTTGGTGGTGTCGGTAAAACAGTGGCCTGCCGTAAGGCTGGTAACCGGGGCGTGCAGCGCCCGCACCGCCACCAGCCGGGCAAGGGGGGTGTTTACCGCAAGGCCGCCTTTTATAAAGCGGCTGCCCTGCACATAGTCGTACCCCTCCTGCAATTTTTGGATAAAGCGGGGAATGTTTTCAATGCTGTCTTTGTTGTTGCCGTCTATGGTGAGAATTCCCTCGTACCCCTGCCCAAGCGCCCACCAAATGCCGGTGCGCAGCTGCGCCCCCTGCCTGCCGGGGCCGGTTTTTACCAGCAGGCTGCGCACCCCGGCCTTTTGCAGGGCCCCGTGGGCGGTGCTGCCGTCGGTGCTGCCGCCGTCGCAAATGGCAATGTCCACAAGGCCCGCAATGCCCGCCGCCTTGGCGCGGGCAAGCTCGGCGGCAAGGCGCCCGTTTTCGTTGATTACCGGAATCAGCAGGCAATAATCGCTCTTTTTTTCAAAAAAGTCTGTCTCAATAAAATCGGGAACACCGGCAATTTTCTGTATCTCCACCGTTTTCATGCAAAGACCTCCGCCACGTATTCCGCCGTTTTTTGAATTGCCTCCAGCGGCTGCTGCTTCATTTCCACCGAAACATAGCCGCCGTAGCCCTCTTCCCGCAGCAGGGCGGCAAGCTCGGCATGCAGGGCGCGCCTTTCCACCTGCGCAAGGCCCGGCTCGCTGATGTGCACATGGTTTACAAGCTTCACCATGCCCCGCAGGCCCCGCACCTCCTCCCGGTTAACCAGCATGGTGCCCACATCCAAATTCACACGGCAGCCGGGGCTGTTTACCCGCTGGGCCATGGCAAAGGCCTCGGCGGTGGTGTTCATCAGGTTGGTGCCATACACCGGGGGGTTGGCCTCAAGGGCAATTACCCGCCCGTTTTGGGCGGCAAAACCGCCAATTTCGCCAAAAAAAGAAACAGCCGCCGCCTGCCCCTCGCCTTTGGGCAGCACCCGGTTTTTGGGGTTGCCAAACACCAGGTTGCCCGCGCCCGCCGCCTTGGCAAACAGCACCGCCTGCTTTGTATATTGAATAAAATGGGAACGCAAAGGGCCAAACATGCTGCCCTGCTGCCCATACCAAATGCTTTGCATGCTGCAAACCGAAAGGCCGTAGCCCGCCTTTACCTGCCGGGCAAAGGCCCCGGCTGTTTCGGGGCTGCCGTAGGGCGCGGGGCCCGCCACAAGAGTGGGGGCTATTTCCAGCCCGGTAAACCCGCTTTGCTGCAAAATGGCAAAGGCTTCGGCCTGGTGGGCCTGCTCCCAGGCAATTTGAGACATGGCCAGCAGCATGCTTCCTTCCCCCTTCGGTTGCTTTTTGTTTTCCGCTTTTTGCCTACCGCGCCGGGTTTGTGTTTTTCCAGCTTTCGGCAAAGGCGGCAATTTCGCCCGCCACCTCTTCGGCGCAAACAAGGTAGCCGTCTTTGCCGCCAAGCTCGGCGGCAAAGCGGGTGCGCAGGTCGTACCGGGCGGGGGGCTTTGGCAAATGGTTTTCAATGGCGCCGCCAAACACTTTTTGGTACAGCCAGCCAGCCTCGGTGGGCTGCACCGCCATGTTCACCAGCAAAAGCTCCGCTTTCAGGCAGCGCTCAAGGTCGGCCCACAGGCGGGCCAGGTTGTAAAACTGGAACACCGAGCGGCTGTCGGTAAATTGCAGCGAGTTGAAGGCGGCCGCCGAAAAATGGGCGTACAGCGCCTCGCTTTGCGAGGAAGAAAGCTCGCCCAGCCGGTAAAACCCGGCTTTGCCGGGCCGGTAGCTTTGCCCCACCAGCGGGCTTTCGGCGGCAAGCTGGATATATTTTTGTTCGGTTAAAACCGAGGGAACCAGGGTGAGGGCATCGTAAATAAAATTTTTCTTGAGCCCTTTGCCAAACAGCCCCGGCAGGCGCACAATGAGGGCCCCGGGAAATTCCTGCCGAACCCAGGTTTCAAGCGCAAAGCGGTTTTTGCCGTAGGCGGGGGCGGTTTCGGCCCCGGTGGGGCTGTCTTCATACACCGCCACCGGGGTTTGGTACACATCCACCGTGCTGATGAGCACCAGCCTTTCCGGCTTCATGCGGCAGATGTTTTGAAAGGCGGTGCGGGCCTGCTCCAAATCCGCCGCGGGGTCGGCATTGGCCAAAAATTTCTCGCTGGGCATGCCGCTGTACACCACAAGGCCGTTGCTTTGCCCAAAGCTTTCGGCAATATTGCGGGAATTGTACAGCCCGTCAAACGAATGGCCCGCGGCAAGGTTGCCCCCCACAAAGCCCGTGTAGCCCACCAGTGTGTGCTTCAAGCCGGTACCCCCTTATTCCAAGCAAACAGCATACTAAATCTATTTTATTATAGCCGCAAAACGGCAAAATTACAAGAAACAGCCCCCCGCCATACACGGCCAGAGGAGCTGCCTTTGTTGCCCGCCGCCGCGGGCCTATAAAACAAGGGTTTGGCTGCACAGCGCACCGGCCTCTTCGGCGCTGTGGGTAACCACCAGCAGGGTGCGCCCGCCAAGGGCCGCCCGCACATAGGCAAAGCAGCTTTGCATGGCGGCGCCGTCCAGCCCTTTAAAAGCCTCGTCCAGCACCACCACCTCCCCCGCCGCCTCAAGGGCCCGCACCAGGGCCACCCGCCGCCGCTGCCCGCCCGAAAGCAGGCGCACCGGCTTGTAAATATCCTCTTGCAGCAGGCCGGTGGCCGCAAGGGCCGCGGCAATGCCGGCGCGGGCGGTGCGGGGCAGCACCAGCGCCACATTTTGCAGCGCGGAAAAGCCCTCGCACAGCCTGTCTTCTTGAAACACAGGGCAAAACCGCAGGCCCGCGGCGCCTTCAATGCTGCCGGAGTCGGGCTTTTCCAGCCCCATCAGCAAACGGGCAAGGGTGGTTTTTCCCTGCCCGGAGGGCCCCATAAGGGCCACCCGGCCACCCGCGGGCAAAACGGCGCTGAAGTTTTGCAGCACCGGCTTTTCCCCGTAGGCCTTGCTTACCTTGTTCAGGCAAATGTCATTCACGCGGGCCGCCTCCCCCCACCGCTTTGTACAGCCGCCGCAGCCCGGCCAGCACCGCTTTGCCGCTGCCCCAGCTGAGCGCCACCACCACCACCGTCCAGGCAAAAACGTCGGGGGTCATAAAATACACCTTGGCCTGGTACAGCCGCTCGCCAATGGTGCCCGAAGAAAGGCCGATTACCTCGGCCGCAACCCCGCTTTTCCAGCCAAGCCCAAGGGCCAGCTCGCAGCCCCCCGCAAGCGAGGGCATGAGGGCAGGCAGGTAAACGGCCCGCGCCCGCCTGAAAAAGGGAACACGGAACACCCCGGCCATTTCCAGCAGCTGGGGCGGCGCCGCCGCAAGGCCGGTGAGGGTGGCGGAATACACCACCGGCAGCACCATTAAAAAGCTTACAAAAACGCTGAGGTTGCGGCTGCCCACCCACAGAATGGCCAAAATGGTAAAGCTTGCCACCGGCACGGCCCGCACCAGCTGCATAAAGGGGCGCAAAAGCACCTCTACCCACCGGCCCGCCTTTGCGGCGCAGGCCAGCAAAAAACCGGCGGCAAACCCCAGCAAAAACCCCGCCCCAATGCGGGCAAGGCTGGCGCAAACCGTAAGCCAAAAGCTGCCGGTAACCACCAGCCGGGCAAGGGCCGCCGCCACCGAAAAAGGCGAGGGCAAAAACAGCTCTTCCCCTATGGCAAGGCTGGCAAGCTGCCATACGGCAAGCCAAAAGGCCACCCCAAGGGCGGTCTTCCCTATTTGGTTGGAACCGCTTTGCCGCGCCATGGCATTTCCTCCTTGCCGTTTGCCCTGTACAAATACAAAAGCGGGCAGCTGCTTTTTTCCGCCCTGCCGGGCGGTGCCCGGTAGGCAAAGTATAGCACCTGCCCGCTTCTTTCGTCCAGTTTAACCGCGCGCCCTTTTAGGCGGCGTAATAAAAGCCGCTGTCCGGCAAGGCGCCGCCCACCGACTCGGGCTTTTGGTTGTACAGCACCTGCAAATAACCGCCCAGCATGGTTTGCAGCTCGGCTCCGTCTATGTAGGTAATGTTGCACAGGGGCAGCGCTTTCACGGCAAGGGGCTCTTTTTCCACAATGCCGTACTGCACCACAAGGGCGGCGGCCTCCTGGGTATTGGCGTTCACCCATTCAATGCTGGCCTTGTAGTCCTGCAAAAATTCCGCAAAGGCCGCCTCGTTCTGCTGTATAAACTCGGTGCGGGCCACCAACACGCCGGTAACCAGGGCGCTGTCGCTGGCCACCTTGTTCCATTCCTCGGTAAGGTTCAGCGCGGTGCGCAGCTTTTCATTTTGCAGGCCCACGGCGGTGGCGTAGGGCTGGGGCAGCACGGCAATGGCGTCATCGGCGCCCTGCAGCA
>JBKEBR010000338.1:0-13837 GCA_047973285.1 Oscillospiraceae bacterium
AGCGGGCAGAACCCGCGGGTGCCGGCCACGCTGCACGCTGCAAGGCATCTGCAAGGTACGTTTGCTCGAAACGAAATAGCCCCACATTGGTATAATTGCCAATTACGTTTTTTTTTTTCTTGTGTTTGCACCGGCAGCGGTTTGTGCCGCCCCACAAAAAAACTGCCCTGTTAGCTGCGCGCCACCCTTGCCGTGGGCACGCCCCTTTGCCCCCGAATTTGCAGGTGGCAAACCGGAGCGGGCTTTGGAGGCAAAAGGGTATACTTGTGCCAAAGTATTTGCCTGCGGCTGTGCTTGGGCAAGGCTTACATAAACAACAAAAAACTGCTTTCCCCAATGCAGGCGGAAAGCAGTTTTGCTTATAAAACAATTGTTGGTGCCAAAAAAGAAAACATGGGTAAATTGCGGGCAACACCATACAGCAGGGCCAGCACAACAAGGCCTATGGCAACCCGGTTGGCCATCTTTTCTCCCCGGTGCCGCCCACTGGCCCAGTAATACACAAGCCGCAAAAGTTGTGTAAAAAGAAACAGGCCAACAGGGTAAAGCAGGGCGTTGTAGCGCAATGCTTGGTAAAACTGCAAACGCAGCAGCGCAACTACCCCCCTTGTTATGCCGCAGCCGGGGCCATACAGGCCGGTAACGGCATGAAACAAACAGGGAACACCCTGGCCGGTTAGCAGCACCAAAAGGGCCAATGCCACAAAAATAGCACCGGGCAGCCAAAAGGCTGCCGCGGTTTTTAGTATGCGCTGCCTCACTGCAAGGGCT
Organism: Oscillospiraceae bacterium; assembly: GCA_047973285.1. Classification (GTDB taxonomy): domain Bacteria; phylum Bacillota; class Clostridia; order Oscillospirales; family Ruminococcaceae; genus JAAYCI01. The sequence goes on from JBKEBR010000338.1 coordinate 772, forward strand.
GCTGAGGCGGTTGCTGGGGCGGTTGCTGGGGCTGTTCGGGGGCGGGCACCGGCTGCTGCTGGGGTGCCGCGTAGGGGTTTGCCGGGGCCTGGTAGTAGGGCTGGTATTGCTGCGGGCCCTGGGGCGGGGGCGCAATATGGTCGCTCCAGTTGTTAATGTCGCTTTGTACCAGCGCAAAGGTTACAATGGAAAGGCCAAAAACGGTGAGCAGCAGGTACAAAATAGATTTGTCTTCCGGCGGGTAACCGTACTGGGGCGCAATTTCCTGGGTGGCTTTTCCCCAAACATAGGCGGTATAAATACCGTAAATACCGCAGGTTACCACATACAGCAGGGTGGTAATGGCAGGGTCGGTTGCAACCCTGTTTTGTGCATTCGAACGGTGGAAGCTGTCGGCAATGGTGTAATACCAATAAATGCCGTAAATGCCGCAGGTTACAATGGTTAAAAGTATCGAAACCGCAATGCTTTTTTTGCTCATCAATGAAACCCCCTAAATTTCTGGTTAAAATTCGCACGCTTACAATGTCTGCATACGAATTATTCTAGAGTATAGCGCAAAACAGGGGTTTTGTCTATATAAGGGTGTATTTTAGGCGTGTAAATTTTAACTTGCTGCGGTGAAAATTGAAGATGTAAGGCCCCTTATATAACTTGGCGGGGAAACCCCGGTAGGCAGGGTAGGCCACAAGTGGGTAATAAGGCAGAAAAAAAGGCGAATTTTGAGTAAGGCAGTTCTGTTTTACCTGCTCTATGGCCGGGTTTGCAGCCTGAAAATAATGAAATGGTTTTATTGGGCGGGCAAACCCTGTTTGAGTAAATTTATGGTAAAATTATTTTGCGCCTGCCTCCTCTTGCGGGGACAAAGCACAACTGGTAATATAAAAATAAACTGCGGCGACGATGTAACGATGTTCAATAAAAAATACGGCTTGGGTGTTATACATTCGCGGGTTCCAATATGGGGAGAGTGGGAAGACAGATGCAAACAGAAGAAGCCCAGAGCCTTCAGCGGGCAAACCGGAGGGAAGAGCAGCTGGTTGCCTGCATATTGGACATAGGGGAACTGCTGCTTACCAGCGGGGCCGAAATAATGCGGGTGGAGGACACCATGGCGTGGGTATGCGCCGTATACGGTTTTACCGGGGTGCATGTGTTCACCATTACCTCCAGCATTGTGCTTACGGCCCACACCCCTGCGGGGCGGGTGCTTACCCAAACCCGGCGCATTCACGCCCGGGACACCGACCTTGGCAGGGTAGAAAGCATCAACGCCCTTTCCCGGCGGCTGTGCGCCGCCCCGCTGGAGCCCGACATGCTGCGCCGGGAGGTAGAGGCCGTGCGCAGTACCCCGGCCTGGCCGCTGTGGGTGCAGTGCGCCATGTACGGGGTTATCTCAGCCGCGTTTTCGGTGTTTTTTGGGGGAACGGCGCGGGATGGGCTCACCGCCGCGCTCTCGGGCGTTTTGCTGTTTTTTGCCCTGCGTTTTGGCAGGCGGCTGCGCCTTAACAGCATTTTGCTCAGCTTTTTGTGCAGTGCCTTGGCGGCGTTGGCGGTAATGGGCTTGGTGTGGCTGGGCCTTGGCCAAAACCCCGACAAAATTATTATTGGCAATATTATGCTGCTTATTCCCGGCATTGCCCTTACGGCTTCGCTGCGGGACATGATTAACGGCGATACCATTTCGGGGCTGCTGGGCATTAGCGAGGCCGTTCTGAAGGCCCTTGCGGTGGCCGCGGGTTTTGCGGCGGTGCTGCTGCACACGGGGGGCTAAAAATATGGCGTGGTATTTTTTGCAAACGGCCATGGGCTGTGTGGGTGCGGTTGGCTTTGCCATTTTGTTCAATACACGGGGGCGCAAGCTGCTGTGGGTAATGCTGGGCAGCGGGCTGTGCTGGGCGGTTTACCTTGCCTGTGTGCATTTTAAGCAAGACAGGTTGCTGGCACTGTTTTTTGCCGCCGCTGCGGCGGCCCTTATCAGCGAGGTGCGGGCCCGTGTTTTGCGCGCGCCGGTTATTATTTTGCTGGTGCCCATTTTAATTCCACTTATTCCCGGGGGAGATTTGTATTATATGATGAATTATTTGGTGCAGCAGGCCTACGAAAGCTTTGCCCGCTATGCCCAGCTGGTGCTGGGGCAGGCGGGGGCCATTGCCCTTGGCATCATTTGCGTTTCTTCTTTGGTGAATGTTGTTACGGGCGTGTATGCCCGGGCCCGCCGCCATAAAAACAGGTAGAGCAAAATTACTGGTGCTGCAATAAAAAGGAAGGGCGCCGCAGCTTGCGGCGTCCTTTGGGCTATAAAACGGGTGGGTGATAGGCAAAGAATGCAGGGCAACCGGGGCTTACAGCAGCGGCAAAAGCAGGCCGCCGTCGCAAATAATGGTTTGCCCCTGGGTGTAGCGGCAGGCGTCGGAAGCAAGGTATACCAGCGCGCCGTTTAAATCGTCCATGGTGCCAAGGCGCCGCTGGGGCACCTTTTGGCTTACCGATTTCACAAAATCTTCCGAAGAGTTTTCGCCCATGCCCAGCATAATTTGGCCGGGGGCAATGCCGTTTACATACACGCCGTACTGGGCCCAGCCGCAGGCAAGGCAGCGGGTAACCATTTCAAGGGCAGCCTTGGAAATGGGGTAAATGGGGGCGCCCGCCGAAGCCCGGTAAGAGCTTACCGAAGCAATGTTGATGATGCGGCCGCCATGCTCCTTCATCCAGCGCAGGAATACCTCCTGCGCCATAAAGAAGGGGCCTTTAACGTTGGCGTTCAGCACCGAGGAAAAGGCGTCTTCGGTTATGTCTGCCGCCGGGGTATAGTCAATAATGGCGGCGTTGTTTACCAGAATATCAATTTTGCCAAACAACTCAAGGGTTTTTGCCACGGCGGCGCGCATACTGTTTGAATCGGTTATATCCAGGTACACCGGCACGGCCTTGCAGCCGGTTGCGGCAATAAGCTCGTCGGCAACCTCCTGTAATTTTTCCACACGGCGGGCCATCAGCACCACGTCGGCGCCGGCCTCTGCCAGGCCGCGGGCCATGTCCTTGCCAAGCCCCTGCGAAGCGCCCGTAACAATGGCTACCTTACCGGTAAGGTCAAAAGAAATCATATTTTTGTTTCTCCTTTGGTTTTATTTCAGCACGCGCACGGCGTGAAAGGCTTCGTGCACCGCTTCCAGCACTTTGCGCGGGGCAACCGCGTCGCCCACAAGGCGCACATTGCCCACTTCATTCCATATTTCATTTTCCAGCGCGTTGTTGGCGCGGTAGCCCACCGCAATAATAACCACGTCGCAGGGAATTTCTTGGGTTTGGCCGTCTTTTTCGTACACAAGGCCGGCCTCGGTAACGGCGCTTACCCTGCCGCTGCACACAATGTTTATTTTACTTTGCGCCAACAGGTCTTTTAAGGAATGGTCGTTAGAGCCAAAGTGCTTTACGGTTTTCAAAACACTGTCCAGCGCCTCAACCATGGTAACGGCCTGCACCCCCGGGGTTTGTTCCATTTGCAGCGCAACCTCGCAGCCCACAAGGCCGCCGCCCACCACCACCACATTGCCCTGCGGCGGGTTTTTGCGCAGCAGCGCCTCGTTGCCGGTGATAATCTCTACCTTGGAATTTTCCGCTTTTTTCAGCGGAATGCGAATGGGGTCGGAACCGGTGGCCAAAACAACATCGTCCACGCCGGCCGCCAAAATTTCTTCCTTGGTGGCAGTTTTGTTCAGCTCAATTCTAACGCCCGAATGCTCCAGCCGGTAAACCAGGTTGCCCAGGTAATCGCGCACGTCTTGTTTAAACACCGGGGCGCCCGCTGCGGCAAGGTTGCCGCCCAAATGCCCGCTGCGCTCCCACAAAGCAACCTCAATGCCGCGCGAGGCAGCCGTAAGGGCCGCCGCCATACCGGCGGGGCCGCCGCCCACCACCAGCAGCTTTTTTGTTTTCAGCGCGGGGGCAACCGTAAAGTCCACCTCGTGCCCGCTGAAGGGGTTTACCGCGCAGGAGCGGTGCTTGCCCTCAATGGAAATCATCATGCACTCGTTGCAGCCAATGCAGTAGTTAATTTCCCGCAGGCGGTTTTCCTTCACCTTGATGGGCCAGTCGGGGTCTGCCAGCATTTGGTGGCCCATGGCAATTACATCCAAAGAGCCCTTGGCCACAACGGCCTCGGCCAGCTCCGGCCGGTTCAGCTTGCCCTGGCCCATTAAAGATATTTTTACGTTTTCGCGTATTTTTTCAATTACATCCAGCTCCATGCCCTGGGGCTCGTACACCGAAGGGATTTGGCAGTAATAGCGCTCGTAGCAGCCGGTGTCAATGTGCAGGGCGTCTACGCCTTCCTCCTCCAGTATTTTGCAAAGCTCAACGCCCTCTTCAATGGTGCGGTAGCCGGGCTTGTTGATGCGGTGGTCTACGGTTACCTTGGCGCTAATGGGGAAACCGTCGCCGCAGGTGCGCTTTGCCTCGTGGAAGCATTCCAGCAAAAAGCGCATGCGGTTGCGCAGCGGGCCGCCATATTCATCGGTGCGGCGGTTCCAGGCGCTGGTTAAAAACTGGTCGAACAAATAACCGCCGTAGGCGTGCATTTCAATGCCGTCTACACCGGCCTTTTTCAGGCGCAGGGCCGCCTGCCCGTAGGCCTTTACCACCTCGGCAATTTGCTCTTTGGTAAAGGGGCGGGTGTTTACGGCGGGGTTGCCGCGCAAAGGGGTTTCGCTGGGGCCGTAGGGCGCGCTTTCCAGCCGGTCGGCATAGGCCACCCGGCCAAGGCCCACGGTAAGCTGAATAATAACCTTTGCGCCGTAGGCATGGCAGTTGTCTATCAACTGGCCGAAACCGGCAATTTGAAACAGGTTTTCAATGGCCCAGGTGGGGCGCCCCTCATATTTTTGGGTGCACATGGCGCAGCCAACCATAATAAGGCCTGCACCGCCTTCGGCAATGCGCTCGTAAAAGGCAATGTTGCGGGGGCTTACAAAGCCGTCGATATCGGTTTTCATACCCATTGGCGCAACGGCAACATGGTTTTTAAGCTGGATATTGCCATAGGTTGTTTTTTCAAATAGCTTCATTGGTTTCTCCCTGTACTTGTATAATGTGGGGGCGGGGCCCCCTTCGCGGCCGGCTTTGGTGCATGTACAGCCACAGCAAACCGCGCAGGGCCGGCCCCGCCATTTATAAGCCCGGCAGGGCAAAGCTGCCGGAGTTTCCGTTTATTGTGCTTTTTTCTTCCACATTTTTGCGCTGAATACAAGGCCCGCCCAAAGAACTGCAATGCCCACTGCAAGGGCAATAGAGGCGGCAACCATACCGCCGGTGTAAGAGCCTACGTTGGTGTAAATGCCCGCGTAAATATTGGAAGAGAACATGCTGGTGAGGGTGCCCACCGAGGCGATGTACCCGTAAATTTGGGCAAAGTGTTTCGGGCCAAGCACCTTTTTAATAATAAAGGGAGGCGCAATAGACATGGTGGCAAACCCGAAGCCAAACAGGAAGGCCCCTAAAAATGCCATAAAAGCGCCAAAGCCGGTGCCCACAACCATTACAACAATGCCCGCAATCATAGCGCCGCAGCCAACGGTATAGCATACGCCGCAGCCGAATTTGTCGTTGATAATGCCCAGCAAAACCTTGCCCACAACGGCCCCCACCATAAGCACGGTGGAAATAATGCCCGCCTGGGCAATGTCGAAGGCATATTCGCTGATTACGAATTTTGCGGCCTGTGTTTGGAAGTTGGAGCCAAAGAAGCAAACCACCACCACCAGGGCAACCACCCACAGCCAGGGGGTTTTGATGGCTTCGCCAAAGGTAAAGCCGTGCTGCTGCGGCGCGCTTTGGGCTGCCGCGGCAGTTTCGGTTTCCGCTTCGCCCTCGCCATAGGCGGCCTCGCCTTTTGCGGGGTTTGGCGCATAGCGCAGGCCAAAAATGGCAAAGGGAAGGCCAATGCAAAGTGCCACAAGGGCTGAAATGCGCATGGCGCCCTGCCAGCCGAAGGAGGCAATCATTTTGCCGACAACCGTGCCGAATACGGCGCCGCCAAGGTTGGAAAAGGCAAGCACAACCCCCAAAACCGTGCCGGCTTTGTTTTTAAACCAGTTGTTCACAAGAATGGGGCCCATTAAATAAATAATGAAGGAAAAGCCCATGCCAATGAGCAGGCCCGAAATAAGCCAGCCAATATAGCTTGTATAGAACGAAATGGCAACAAAGCCGCCCGCCGCCACCAAAATGGCAATGCTTACAATAATGCGGGTGTCGAATTTTGCAAATAATTTGCGGGCAACGGGCTGAAAGATTGCCATTGTGCCCGTCATTATTGTAAAATAGAGAGCAAGCTGTGCCATGGTAGACTCGGGATAAACCGAGTTGAACTGTGCCATAAACAGGCTGATGGTGTTGGCAATGATGCCGGAAACCCCAAACAGAATGGCGGCGCAGCTTACCGCCACAACCCAGGCCTGTGAAGTTTTTTTCTTCATTGTTCTCTGATTCCTCCAATTAAGATAGAATAAGTTGTTGGATGCGGGCATAGAAAAACAGGTGCTCTTGCGCAAGAGATTGTTAAAACAATAACACGCGGGAGCGCGGGGGACAATGTTAAAAAAATCACATTTAATGTTTTTTATTGTGCACAAGCACAATGACAAGGGTGCGGCAAATACCGAGAATGGTAGCAGGGCAAAGCGGGCGCAGCAGGAAAGGATTGTTCATCTCATGAAAAACAAATTGCAGTTCGATGAAAACACGCTGTACAAAAGGCTGTATGAGTATATGGTGGGGGGCGATATGGGCCTGCTGCTGCGCTTTGCACACGAAATTTGGGGAATGCCGGTTTCCAGCTGCGACGCCCACTACAATTTGCTGGGCATGTATCCCAAAACCTGCATTGACGATGTGTCGTACGACAGCTATGTGCAAAACGGCAAGGTAAGCGAAGATTTGGTGCAGGGGTTTATGGAGGAGCAGTATATGGTGTCAATTATGACCAGCGAGGAACCCTATGTTATTGACTGGGGTTTCATTCGCACCCCCCGGGCGGTGTTTCGCCTGATGGAAAAGGAAACCTTTTACGGGGCCATTTCCATTGTGCTTTCAGGCGGGTACCAGTGGGGCCCCGAAGACAGCGCCCTGCTAAAAATTATTGCCGCTTCGGCCACCCAAATTCTGGCGCGCAGGCGGCAGTCGGTGCAGCACAGCGAGTCGGTTCGGGAATGGTTGTTTTCCGCTCTTCTGCAAAACAGGGAAATGGGGGTTGAATCTCTGAATAAGGTGTATGCCTCGCTGGATATTGCCGAAAGCGAGCTGCTGCAGGTTTTGCACATTACGCCGGTGGCCCAGGCCCAGCCCTTTTTTGCCGACTATTTTAAGCGGCAAATGCTGATGCGGTTTGCGGGGCACCCCATTTGCGCCATTACGGGCAGCGTATATGTGCTGCTGCACCACGCCAACGCCCTTGGGCTGGAGCAGCTGCTGAAGCAGGTGGAGGCCTACCTGAATTACCAGCAGGGCCTTTTGTTTGCGGCAAGCGAGGTGTTCAGCGGCATAAAAGCGGTGGCAGCCTACCGCCTGCAGGCGGATTTTGCCCTGACAACGGGGGCGCAAAAAGGCGATAAAGCTATTTTTTTATACAAAAAATATGTTCTGGACCATGAATTTTCAACCTTGGGGCGCCAGCTGCCGCTGCATTGCACCATTCCCAAAGAGCTGAAGGTTTTATTGGAATACGACAGGCGCAACAACACCCCGTATGCCGAAACCCTGCGGGTGTACCTGTATAATTTTTTGAACAGCAACAAAACCTTTTTGCATTTTGGCATTCACCGTAACACCCTGCTGCACCGCCTGAACCAGATAGAGCAGCTTGCGGAAATAAGCCTGAACGATGAAAATATGCTGCTGCGCCTGCTGCTTGCCTTTAAAATTATCGATGCCTGTGAAATAGACGAAAAAGCGCTGCTGCAAAGCGGAGGATAGCGCCGCTGTAAAGCACAGCGATAACATACCGCCCTTTTTTGCCTGCGGCAAGCCGGCGAAGGAGGGCCTTTTTTATTGCGGGGCAGGGGCAGCGCCCGCTTTGCGGTGCGCGGCCGGCGCAGCCAAACCCACGCAGGGAGGCTGCCAAATGTGGCAGCCTCCCCAAAGCACAATCGATATAACCAAAAAATAAATTTGAACAGCCTTATTTTTATAATTTGTTCCAAATAAAATGAAATGTGTCAATCAGCCATTGACAATTTGTGGCGGCGTGCCTATAATCCGTATAAAACATATAAGATTAATATGTTATCGCTTCGGCGGGAAAGGAAAAATGCATTATGGCAAACCAAAAGCATGAATTTTTAAACAGCGCCTGTTTTTGTATGGGTATGCAGAGCTTCTGTATGCCTTGCTGCTCCATGCGCATGTGCGCGCCCAAAAGTGGATAGCTCTCTTCTCACACATGCCTTCGGAGCAGTTGGGAGTAGAACTATCCCGGCTGCTTTTTTGTTGCCCAATTTTTTGAAACGGGCGGCTACCCTACAAAGCAAAAGCGAAAAAGCGGCTGCGGCAAGGCGGCCTGCCGCCCCGAATACCGGCCCAACCTATGAAAGGAACTGTGCGGCCCCAAGCCCTGTGCAGGCCGTGCGCAGAAAACACCATGCAAAACTACATTGCCATAAAAAATTTGCACAAAACCTACCAAACCCCCGGCGGGCCGCTGCAGGTGCTGAAGGGAATAAACCTTTCGGTGAAAAAGGGCGAAGTGTTCGGCATTATTGGTTTCAGCGGCGCGGGTAAGTCTACACTGGCCCGCTGTATCAACCGGCTGGAAACCCCCGACAGTGGAGAAATTTATATAGATGATGTGAATGTTTTGCAGCTTTCCAAAAGCGATTTGCTGAAAGAGCGGCGTAAAATTGGCATGATTTTTCAAACCTTCAACCTGTTTGAGGCAAAAACCGTATACCGCAATATTTCTTACCCGCTGGAAATAAGCGGTGTGCCAAAGGCGCAAATTCGGCAAAGGGTTTTGGAAACCGCCGAGCTGGTGGGCCTTTCCGACAAGCTGAGGGCCTACCCGGGCGGGCTGTCTGGCGGGCAAAAGCAGCGGGTTGGCATTGCCAGGGCCTTGGTGAACAGGCCGAATATTCTGCTGAGCGATGAGGCAACTTCGGCGCTGGACCCGCAAACCACCCTGCAAATTCTGGACCTTTTGAAAGAGGTTAACCGGGCCACCGGCATTACCATTCTTATGATTACCCACGAGCTGGATGCAATTAAATATACCTGCGAGCAAATGGCGGTGCTGGAGGACGGGCTTATTATTGAAAGCGGCCCGGTTGCGGAAATTTTTCACAACCCCCACAGCCGCACCGGCTCACTGTTTGCCAAGGTGTTTTTTGAATTCCAGCGTTCCGGCGAAAGTGAAAACGGAGGGGGAATTTAAAACGGGCTGCTGTATAAAAAAATTAAACAAGTAAGGAGTTGATAGTGTGAGTTTGCTGGATACGTCGCTCTGGGAGGTAATTAAAGGTTCCTTTGCAGCCGCAATATGGCAACGAATGGCCCCGGCCATACTGGAAACGCTGTACATGACGGCGCTTTCCTCAGCCATTATGCTGGTTTTGGGGCTGCTGTTGGGAATACTGCTTACCATTACAAACCCAAGCGGGCTGGTGCCGCTTAAAATTTTGTATTCGGGGTCGGGCTGGGTTATCAACTGTTTGCGCTCTTTGCCGCAAATGATCATGATTATTTTGATGATTCCCGTTGCGCGGCTGTTTTTTGGAAAGTCTTACGGCACCAACGCCTGTATTATTGCCATAGCCGCCAGCTGCATTCCCATGTATGCGCGCATTGTGGAAAGCAGCCTGCTGGACATTGCCAAGGGCAAGGTAGAGGCTGCAAAATCCATTGGCAGCACCAACCGGCAAATTGTTTTTCGCATTTTGCTGCCCGAAACCGTTCCCTCGCTCATTCGCGGGTTTACGGTGGCGGTGGTGGCGGTTATTTCCATGACGGCGCTTGCGGGTATGTTCGGCGCGGGCGGCATTGGGGACATTGCCGTGCGGTTTGGCTACCAGCGCTTTCAGCACGACGTTTTGTTTGCTGCGGTGTACGTATTAATTATTCTGGTTCAGCTGGTTCAGTTCATTGGCGATTTTACCTCGCGCCAAATTCTTAAAAAAAGAAACCTACTATAAAAACATAAGGAGTATTTCATCATGAAAAGTGTAAAACTATTGTCCGGCTTTGTTTCTTTGGCTCTTTTTGCGGGCATTCTTTCCGCCTGCGGCAGCAGCGCCAGCTCGGCTGCCGCCTCTCAGGCATCTTCCGCCGCTTCGGCCAGCGCCTCCCAGGAAACCATTACCATAAAAGGCATAGCAGACCTGGCTCCTCATTCGGAAATTATTGAGTACATAACCCCGAAACTTGCAGAGCAGGGCATTATTGTAGAGCTGGTGGCAACCTCTGCCGACAACACCACAAACGAAAAGCTTGCCAAAGGCGAAATTGATTTCAACTATTTCCAGCATTTGCCCTATTTGAATGAGTGGAACGAGGCCAACGGGTATACCCTTGTAAATGCCGGCGACATTCACGTAGAGCCCATCACCGCCTATTCCGACAAATACGCCACCATTGAAGAACTGCCCGAAAATGCGGTGGTGGCCATTCCCAACGACGGCACCAACGAGTACCGCGCCCTGCTTATTCTGGAGCAAAACGGCTTTATTAAATTGAATGCGGCAACCGCCACCGCCCTCAGCGCTTCGGTGGCAGACATTGAAGAGTACCTGCGCCCCATTGAAATTGTAGAGCTGGACTCTGCCCAGATTATTCCCACCAAAGACGACTACGATTTCTTCATTACCAACACCAACAAAGCGCTGGAAGCCAAAATTACCTCCACCAAGCTGTTCAGTGAAGGCAGCGACAGCCCCTACGCAAACATTATTGCGGTGCGTGAGGAAGACCTGGAAAACCCCGCCATTGTGGCACTGGTAAAAATTTTGCAGTCAGACGATACAAGGCAGTTCATTGAAGAAAAATACAATGGCGCCGTTATTCCCGCAACGCTTGCCGCATAACCCAAAGCGGCAGCCTTTGCAGGTGCTGCCACACGCCGCCCGGTTTGCCTGCCTTGAATTTCAAAACAGGCAGGCAGGGCACGGCAAAAGGCCGGTTATTCCAAAATACATATTAAACATATATGCAATACATAAATTAAACAAAGATAACAGCCCGGCCGCCCGGTATTTTGGTGGATAGCCTCAAATATAACCGCATTGTTCAAAAAGCATTGACATTGCAAAGGTTAATACATATAATTCTTATAAGTTTAGTATGATTTAAAGTTGAACAAAAAGAAGGGAGAAACAGCAATGAAATACCAAGGGCCAAAAACAACCAAAACCTGTATGCGGCAGGGCGGTATGCCTTGCTGTGCCCTGCCTATGCGCTGTACGGCCGCCACCGGCGGGTAACCCTGTTCTTGCGTGCTTTTATGGGCAGCCGGAGCAGAAAATTCCGGCTGCCCATTGTTTTTTGTAAATGGAAGGGGCGCACATTTTTGATAGAGCTGGTGGATGTGAAAAAAGAGTTTCAAACGGCGGCAGGCTGTGTGCGGGCGCTGGAGGGCGTTTCGCTGAAGGTGGAGCGCTCCGACATTTACGGCGTGGTGGGCTACAGCGGCGCGGGCAAAAGTACCTTAATCCGCTGTATCAACCTGCTGGAAAAGCCCGACAGCGGCCGGGTGCTGGTGCAGGGCAGGGATATTACCGGCTATTCGCAAAAAAACCTCGAAAAAACCCGCCAGGGCATTGGAATGATTTTCCAGCATTTTAACCTGCTGCGCTCCAAAACAGTTTACGAAAACATCGCCTTTCCGCTGCGGTATTTGCGCAAAGGCAAGCGGGAAATTGATGAAAAGGTGCAGGAGCTTTTAAGCCTGGTTGGCCTTACCGACAAAGCGGGCAGCTACCCTTCGCAGCTAAGCGGCGGGCAAAAGCAGCGGGTGGCCATTGCGCGGGCCCTTGCCAACGACCCGCAAATTCTGTTGAGCGACGAGGCCACCTCGGCGCTGGACCCCCAAACCACCGATTCCATTCTGCAGCTTCTGCGCGAGCTGAACCGCAGGCTGGGCCTTACCATTGTCATCATTACCCACGAAATGCATGTGGTAAAGGAAATTTGCAACAAGGTGGCGGTAATGGAAGAAGGGAAAATTGTAGAGCACGGCGACACCTTTACGGTGTTTTCCAACCCGCAAACCAACATTACCAAGCGGTTCACCTCCTCGCTTTTTAAGGTAGACAGCGCCGAAAAGCTGCTTGGCCAAATAAACCTTGCCAGGGTTTTGCAAAACGGGGGCGGCTGCTTCACCTCATGTTTGTGGGGGAAAACGCCAACAACGGCTACATTGCGCAGCTTGTGAAACAATTCAATGTAGAGGTAAACGTTTTGTACGGTTCTATTGAATTGATACAGTCGCGGCCCATTGGCAGCCTTTTTGTGGCGGTAAACGGGCCGCCGGAACAAATTGCACAGGCGGTTGAATATTTGCAGAAAGAAGGGGTAGGGGTCAATATTTTGCAGCAAAACACCCTTGCGGGCAAGGAGGAAGTGGTTTGAAAGAATTTTTAATTGGCCTGTTCCCCAATGTGTATGAAATGTACAAAGATTTGCTGCTTTCTGTTTGGCAAACCTTTGTAATGGTTGGCATTGCGGGCCTTTTTGGCATTACCCTTGGCGCCGCCCTTGGCGTTGTGCTGGTGGTAACCGACAAAGGCGGCCTGTACGAAAACCGCATGGTGAACAGCATTCTCGGCAAAATCATCAATACCGTGCGCTCCATTCCCTTTGTTATTCTAATTGCGCTTATGGTTTCATTTACCCGCTTTCTTGTGGGCACCTCCATTGGCGTGCGGGGGGCCATTGTACCCATGGTGGCGGGCATTATTCCCCTTATTTCCAGAATGACCGAACAGGCCCTGCTGGAGGTGGACAAAGGCGTTATTGAGGCGGCGCGCGCCATGGGAATTTCACGGGTTTACATCATTACCCACATTCTTTTGCTGGAAAGCCT
>JBKEBR010000339.1:0-3330 GCA_047973285.1 Oscillospiraceae bacterium
AAAAAGGGGCGGCCTTTTTCAAAAGCAATCGACCTCTTGCGTTTTGTTTGCTATACTGGTTGTATCAAACTGTTGTGCAACAAGGAGGCTGCAAAGTTATGGCGCTTACATTGGGTGGATGGTGTGTTGTTTTAGATTCCGGCAACGCGGAGGAATTGTCTCTTTTTTACGAAAAACTTCTGGGCTGGACACGGCTTGTGGGGGAGGAATTTATTACCCTGTCAAATTTACAGCAAGCCGGGTTCCCCACATGGATTACCTTTCAGCAGATAGACGGCTATACCCCGCCGGTTTGGCCCGCCGTGCCCGGAAAGCAGCAGCAAATGGAGCATTTGGATTTCCATGTGGAAAATATGGAAGAGGGCGTGCAGCATGCCCTAGCCTGCGGCGCCACCCTGGCCGAAACACAATTGGAGGAGGAGCTGCGGGTGATGCTGGACCCTGCCGGGCACCCCTTTTGCATACTGCCAAAGCCCGCCTGGATGAACGGGCTGTAACGGTGTGGCGGCGAGGACCGCCCAGAATTGTGGAGGCTATGGCTGGCGGCTGTGGGCTAAGGCCCCGCTCTTTTGACTGCCTTTGGTTTGCCTTTTCCTTTTGCCCATTTATACAGAAATGCCCCTTTCCTGGCGGCGATGCCGCCCCAGAACTGTGGCGGCTGTGGCTGGCGGCTGCGGGCTAAGGCTCTGTTCTTTTAGCTGCATATTGCCCGCCTGTGAAGAAATGCCCCCTGCCCGGCAGATTGTTGCCGCCGGGCAGGGGGGCTTATTTTTGCCTGTAACGTATGCCTTCTGCAACACATGCCCTTTGGGGCGGCCTTTTGGGGCAGGGTGCCGGCGGGCGGCGGGGCTAAAGCGGCGTTCTTCCTGTGCCGCATAGGGCAGCCGCCCTTTTGGGCAAGCCCTGTGGAAAGGCGGCCAGCCGCAAACACTTTCCGCCGCCGCAAGGCCGCCCCGGCCTTAAGCCTCCAATTCCACCCGCTGAGCGGGCGGGTTTTGTATCTTTGCGAAAACCGCAAAAATACCCGCTAAAGGCAGGCCCAAAGCCGTGCCCCAAAAAAGGGGCAGCCCTTCTGCCCGCACGGCTTTTGTTTTAATAGCTGTATGGCCGCAGGGCAGCCACAACCACGGCAAGCAGCACCCCGCAAAGTATGCCGGCCGCTATAAGGGTAGCAAGGGCAGCAACAAAGGCCGCCTTCCCCGCTTTGTTCCAGCTTTCCTGTATGGCCATAAAGGTTTCCGCATCTTTAAATTTGCCCGATTTCCAGGCCCATTCATTGCCCTTTGCCCCGCACACAAACCACCACACCCACTGGAAAACGGGTATAAAGCAAAGCAGCGTAAGGGTGGCATGGTTGCCAATGCCCCAAAAGGCGGAGAACATAAAGGCGCCCCAGTTCCACTTTTTAATTTCCTCGGGCACATCATAGGGCTGCTGCACGGGCTGCGGGTGGCCCTGGCAGGGCGGCTGGGGGGAATAGGGCTGCCGGGGCGGGGGTTGGTTGTCGTGGGTGTTGTCCATTTTTAGCACCTCCTGGTGGCCGGGTAAGCCCCGCACAAAATGGGCCGCCGGGCTTTGCCTTACTTTTTCGTTTGCGCCAAAACACAGTATGGCCGAAGCGCACAAAAAAACAGTGCCCCCATGCAAAGGCACGGGGGCCGCGGGTTTTTACTGCCGCTTAGTAATAGTACGCCGCCGAGGCAATGGCGCCGCCAAACAGGGCAACCAAAACAATGGTTGCCACAATGGCAATAACCTGCCAAATTAAGGCCGCCCGGGCGTAGTTGCGCCGCCCGGAGGGGTTGCCGCCAAAGCCCCAAACAAGCAGCATAATGAAGCCAATTACCGGAATGCCCGCCAAAAACAAGGTGAGCACCCAGTTGCCCAGGCTGTCGTCTTGGCTTACCTGCGGTTGCTGCACATACTGGGGTGTGGGCTGCGGGTAGTAGGGCTGCTGTGGGGCCTGTTGCGGTTGCTGTTGGTTGTTGTCCATAATGAATCCTCCTTTATAGTTACGGCTTTGCGGTTTTGGCGCCAGGGCTTTTTGTTGCTGCCGCCAGCCCCGTTTGCTCGGTAGAGCCAACAATGTGCTTTCCCGCGCCGGTGGGTGCCCGGTGCCGCCTTTGGTTTTTATTATACCACATAGAGAAGCTGTTTTACAGCCTTGTGCGGCAAAATGCTTTTGCCCTGCGGGCCGCCCAAAAGGGGGCCGCCTTTTGCCGCTGCGGAAAGGGGTAGGCTAGCCTTTCTTTGTTGCGGGCACCTTTGCCCGGCCTTTCTCTGTTGCGGGGGCCTTTTCCCGGCCTTTCTTTGTTGTGGAGTTTTTGCCCGGCCCTTCTCTGTTTCTAAAGCCTTTGCCCTTGCGGGTTTGCGGGCCACCCGCCTCGCCAAGGGCCGGTTGCAGCCATTGGTTTGTTTTTCGCTATATCGCCCACTTGCCCCTTACAGCCGCCGCCCCGCTTGCGGCGGCCCTTTGCCTTTGTGGTATAATAAAGGCAACTGTACAAGCGGGCAGGGTGCGGCGGCAGGCCGCGGGGCACCCGCAAATTTCTTCTTTTGGGGGGCCGCCATGGGCAAGCTGCGCAAAATGCTGGGCCATAAAAATTCGCCCTATATTGTACCGCTTATGCGCTTGCTTGAAACCCAAAGCAAGGAAACCATTGCCCGCTGGTGCCTTGGCTATGCCGAAGCGCATATTTTGCCCATTTACGAAAAGGAATACCCGGCCGATGTTCGCCCGCGCTCGGCGCTGGCCGCCGCCCGGCGGTGGTTTGCGGGCAGCGCAAAGCTGCCGGAGGTTAAGCGGGTTATTCTGGAAGAATGCCACGCGGCGGCGCGGCAGGCCCAAAGCACCCCCGCCGCACAGGCCGCCGCCCGCGCCTGCGGCCACATGCCCGCACATTCGCTGGGGCTTGCCTTTTATGGTGCGGCGGCCCTTGCGTACAGCAAAGCCGGCTTTGCGCAAAGCCCGGTGGTGTACGAGGAAATAGCCGCCGAAGAATGCGCAAAAATGGAGGCGGCGCTTCGCGCCATTATGGTGGAAAACGAGCCGTGCCCGGCAAAGCTGAATTGGCACTGCACGGCTTTTTAGGGCGGCCCGCTGCCAACAGGGCGGCGGCCTTGCTTTGCTTCCGCCTTTTTATTGCGTAACGCAAACCTGCCAAACAGGCCCGCCGGCCCTGCGCGCCTGTTGGCAATGGGCCGGGGCAAGCAATCGAACTGCCGCCCCGCAGCGCGGCAGGCCTGTAAAAATTAAAACCACAAAAAACCGCAGCCATACAGGGTTTGCCGGTGCATAGGGGCGCCCGGCACACAGCGGCGCGGCCCGGC
>JBKEBR010000340.1:0-2272 GCA_047973285.1 Oscillospiraceae bacterium
CCATACAGGCCGATGACCCGGATGCCGCCATAATTGGCACGGTTACCGCCCGCGGCCAATACCCGGTTGTTTTTGCCTAGGCGAAGGCTTTCTGTTATTGGGCGCAGGGGTGCAGGGCCGGGCTTTGCACCGTGCCCGGTTTTGCAGCAAGGTGTAGCACAGCCGTTTTAACGGACGAAAGCAGGCTGTTTGACACCCGCAAACAGCCTTGGCCCGGGCCGTATATGTGGCCTTTTACCGCCGCCAATGGCGGGCATATTGCCGCGCCGCAGGCCGCCTTTTTCCCATTCCGCACCCCACATTAACCCAACTACGGTTCCGGCCCCATGCCGGAGCGAAAAACAGGAAAGAAGGTTTTTTTATGGAACACATCAACATGCTTGGCCAGCCCTGCCCCATCCCCGTTATTCAGGCAAAAAAGGCGCTGGCAAAGCCGCAGGCAAGCGGCGTGGAGGTTTTGGTAGACAATGTTGTGGCCGTGCAAAACCTGGAAAAAATGGCAAAAGGCCTTGGCTACACGTTTGATTTTTCAAAACAGGCCGAGGACCATTACACCGTTTCCATTGCCATGAACGGCGCCCCCCCGCCTGTAGCGGAGCAAGCCCCGGCAGGCACAAAAGAGGGCGGTGCGGCAGGCGGGCTTACCGTGCTTGTTACCACCAACCAAATGGGCACGGGCGCCGAAGAATTGGGCAAAATTTTAATAAAGGGCTTTATTTTTTCCCTTACCGAGCTGCCCGAAACACCCGAAGCGGTTATTTTTTTGAACGGCGGGGCCCACCTGACCACCGAGGGCGCCAATACCCTGGAAGATTTGAAAACTCTGGCGGGCAAGGGCGCCAAAATTTGCACCTGCGGCACCTGCCTGAATTATTATAACCTTACCGAAAAGCTGGCTGTGGGGGAAGTGGTGAACATGTTTACCATTGCCAGCATGCTGGCCGCCGCCGGGCGCATTATTACGCTGTAGCGCAGGCATGGAAACCACCCTTACACAGCTGTTGCAGCTGCGCCCCGGCGAAAAGGCCGCGGTGGTGGGCTGCGGGGGCAAAACCTCGGTTATTGAGCTGCTGGCACAGCAAAACAGCGCCGGCAGTGTACTGGTTGCCCCCACCACCAAAATACGCTTGCCGGGCCGCGAGGGCGCGGTGGTTTGCACCACCGCCGATGCCTGCCTTGCCCACACCCCCCGCGCGGGAATACAGTATGCGGGGCTTGCAAACCCCGCCACCCAAAAGCTGGAGGCCCTGCCCCCCGCCGCCCTTGCAAAGGTGGTGGAAAAAGGGTACGGCCTTACGCTGCTGGAGGCCGACGGCTCGCGCGGGCTGCCCTGCAAGGGCTGGCTTGCCACCGAACCGGTGGTGCCCCCGTTTGTTACCCGCACCGTGGGGGTGGTTACCGTTTGGGCACTGGGCAGGCCCGCCACCGAGGAAACCGTTTGCCGCCTGCCCCATTTTTTGGCGCTGACCGGCCTTGCAGAGGGGCAGCCCATTACGCTGGCGGCCCTTGCCGCCATGGTGGGTGCCCCCGGCGGCATGTTTAAAAACAGGCGCGGGGCCGCCTGCCTTATTGTAAACCAGCTGGAAAACGAAGAAAGCCGCCGCAGGGCCGCCCTTCTTTTGGCGCTGGTGGAACAAACCTACCCCGGCGCAATTGAATGCTGCCTGTTTGGCAGTGTGCGGAAAAACCGCTGGAGCAGGCAGCGGTAGCACCCCGCCCCTTTGCCCCTGTTGCGCGCCCATTTTTTTGAAAAAGCCTTCTGAATTTGGCTTTTGGAAAGGCTGCTTGCATGAAGGATACCATTGTGATACGCGGCGGAGGCGACCTTGCCACCGGTGTTGTGCAAAAGTTTTACCGCGCAGGCTTTGCGGTGGTTGTGCTGGAAACAGGCCGCCCCATGGCCATTCGGCGCACTGTGGCCCTGTGCGAAGCGGTGTACGAAGGCACCGCCACAGTGGAGGACATTCCCTGCCGCCATATTGAAAGCCCCGCCCAGGCCGCCGAATGCCACCAAAACGGCATTGTGCCCCTTTTGGTAGACCCCGCGGGCGAAAGCCTTGGCTTTTTCAAGCCCCAGGGGCTGGTAGTCGCCATTCTGGCCAAAAAGAACCTTGGCACCACCTTAAATATGGCGCCGGTTACCATTGGGCTTGGCCCCGGCTTTGCCGCAGGGCAAGACGTGCACGCCGTTATTGAAACCATGCGCGGGCACAACCTTGGCCGCCTTATTTTGCAGGGCAGCGCCCAGCCCAACACCGGCATTCCCGGCGAA
>JBKEBR010000341.1:0-1576 GCA_047973285.1 Oscillospiraceae bacterium
AGCCAGCTGGACCGCGTCGCCCAAAGATGCTATACTGCACACACAGGGGGCAGAGTATGGACAAAGCTTTCTCCGTGTTGGAGCGAGTTTACCGCGCAACAAAAATACCCCTTCGATATATGGATGGCACCGGCAAGCTGGCATTGTATCACCGGGGCTTTGAGCCTGATTGCGACCCGGTGCTTTTGGATGATGCGCTGAGAAGCAAGCTGACTACTTCAATACAGGCAGGCATGTACCCCACTGTTGAAATTGAGGACGACCTGTTCATTTATGGCTCTTTTCGGGATGAAGCGGGCAGCTATGTTGTTCTGGGCCCTGTGCTGATGGATAAGGCCAGCAACACCTCTCTTTCAGAGTTTGCAAAAAGGCACGGCATTGCAGCCGCAAAATTTTCTGTTGTACTCCGTTCCATGTCAAGCTTTATAGCCGTTTTGGCGCTGGCCGCCTATATAATTACCGGCCAAGCGCTTTCGGAAACCGACATTGTTGTGGGCATTAACCCGCTGGAAAATGAAGAAAAAAAGGACAACGATTTCCAAGCGTACCTGCTGGGCAATGCCGAGCAGGAGACCGCCCGCTTTAGCTACAACGATGAACGAGAGTTTATGCGGCCCATTCAAGAAGGGCACCCCGAAGAAATATCGGATAGAACCGACGTTGCCGACGCAGCGCCGGAAAAGGTTGGCCGCCAGGCCGTAAACCCCTACAAACAGCACGAGTATAACTGCTGTTCCACCATTACCCTTTCTACCCGGGCCGCCATACAGGGGGGCCTTGACCCACTGATGGCGTATGCCATTGCCGATATGTCTAAGCAAAAGCTGGAAAAGTGCGGCACCATTTCAGACATATTGAAATTGCAGCGGGATGTTATGGTAGAGCTTGCCACCCGTGTACGGCAAGTGCTGGAAACAAAACGGCAAAGCTCGTATGTGGAGCAGTGCAAAAGCTATATCAATAACCATCTCAACAGCCCGTTTCGCTTAGAGGATGTTGCCGAAAAAATCGGCATCAACAAATCTTATCTTTCCCGCCGTTTTTCACAAACCGAGGGAATAGGCATTCAAAAGTATACGCAGTTTAAACGGCTGGAAGCGGCGGCAAATATGCTAAAGTATTCCGATGAAAGCTTAACCACCATTTCCTCTTATTTGTGTTTTCCATCGCAAAGCTATTTTGGGCAAATTTTTAAAGACACATACGGCGAAACGCCCCAAAAATACCGCAACAGAGAAAAACTAACCGAGATTTATTAGCCCCCATATTCAATGCAAAGCAGGCCGCTGTGTATGCAGCGGCCTGCTTTGTGCGTTAATCAGCGTTAAAGGTTTCCTCTTCGTCTTCAAGGTCGCGCCCAATTATGCCGGCATTATCGTGCCCCAGCTTTGTTTCCATTTCAAGCACAGTCTTTTTATCCAGGTTATACATAAAGCGCAGCAGAACAAACTGAAACCCGATGCAGGCAAACTGGATGGCCCCAATGAGAATGCGGATGCCATTGGCCACTTCGGCAGGCTGGGCCGCCCCCATGGCCGCATTGTACCCGGTAAGAAGCAACAGGAAGGCTATGATA
>JBKEBR010000342.1:0-2881 GCA_047973285.1 Oscillospiraceae bacterium
AGGGTGTCCAGCACCGCTTTGGTAACCCCGCAGGCCTCCAAAATTTCTTCCTGGGGCTTTTCCCCCGCCTGCAAAAAGCGGAGCACCGCCTGCTGCTTTGCGCCGGGTTTGCGCCCGCCCGCCCGCACTTCGGCCACCGGGGCGGCAAGGCGGTACATCCAGCGGGTATACCGCACCATTTGGCTTTGCAGCCGCCAGCCCTCGTCTGTTTTGGCCGCCTTATACTGCGCCCCATAGGGAATAACCGCTTTAACCGCCTCGAACCAGGTGCAAAAGGTGGCCTCTTTTAAATATTTCACAATGGAAAGAAGCTCTTCGGTAAGGCGGGCCTCCTCGGGGGCCGCGTCGTACAGGGGCTTTGTTCTTGCCTCCACCTCGGCGGTGTTTTGCAGCGCCAGCACCACCCCCGTGCGGGGGCGGGCCTTGCCCCGGCCAAAGGGCACCAGCACCATGCTGCCCACAAAAACACGCTCTTCAAGAAGGGGCGGCACAAGGTAGGTATACAGTTTGTCGTAATACATGGTGGCGTCGCTTACCGCCACCTGCGCCGTAACAGCCATGGCTTCCCCTCGTTTTTATAAGCATTTTGTAGGGCCGCCGCACAGTGGCAAGCCGGCCCTGCCTTGCCCCGTAAAGCAAACATTCCGGCACCACCGTGGCAGGCAGCACCGGAAACCACTTGTATATTAAGCACCCAACTGTTGTGCTTTTATAATTTGGTACAGCTCTTCCGCGCAGCTTTCAAGGTTGTGGTTCACAATGCGGTAATCGTAGGTGCTGGCAAACGGAATTTCCACCTCTTTTGCCACCGCGATGCGGCGTTTTACCTCTTCTTCGCTTTCACGCCCGCGCCAGCGAATGCGCTGCTCCAGCACCTCAAGGCTGGGGGGCAGAATAAACACCGTGGTACAGCCCGGGTACAGTTTTTTTATGTTGGCGGCGCCCTGCACCTCTATTACCAAAACACAAATGGTTCCCTTGCTAATGCGGTCGTCCACCTCGCTTTTCAGGGTGCCGTAGTATTCGCCCGCATAGGTGGCATACTCGCAAAAAGCATTCTGCCGAATGTATTCCTGAAACTGGTCGCGGCTGATGTAGTGGTAATTGACACCGTCCTGCTCGCCCGCGCGCAGAGAACGGGTGGTGGCGCTTACCGACACCTCAATGCCCGGGTGCTTTGCCACCATATCCTGTACAACAGAGTCTTTGCCGACACCGGAAGGGCCGGAAACAACAAGCAAAAGGCGCTGCTTATTCATCATCGGCGTCCGCCTCCACTTCTTCCCCGGGGGCTTCGTTGAAGCGGTTGGCCACGGTTTCGGGCTGAACAGCCGAAAGAACCACATGGTCTGAATCGGTTAAAATAACGGCGCGGGTACGGCGGCCATAGGTGGCGTCAATGAGCATACCGCGCTCGCGCGCCTCTTGAATAATGCGCTTGATGGGGGCCGATTCCGGGCTTACAATGGCAACAAGGCGGCTTGCATTGACCATGTTCCCAAAACCGATATTGATAAGTTTCAAGGTGATTTCCTCCGCAAAAGTTGGTTTGGCAAAAGGGGCGCTTCAAAATACCCGGCTATTCCAAATTTTGTATTTGTTCGCGTATTTTTTCTATTTCGGCCTTCATTTCCACCACCAGCCGCGTAATTTCCAGCTCCTGGCATTTAGAGCCAATGGTGTTTACCTCACGGTTGAGCTCCTGGGTTAAAAAGTCCAGCTTGCGGCCAACCGGCCCGCCGCCCTGCAAAATGGCCCGGTACTGCCGGATGTGGCTGTGCAGGCGAACGGTCTCTTCATCCACCGCCGTTTTATCGGCAAAAATGGCCGCTTCGGTAAGCAGGCGCGCCTCTTCAATGGCGGTGTTTTCCAGCACCTCTTTCAGGCGGTCGTACAGGCGCTGGGTGTAGCGCTGTACCCTGCCGGCGCTGTCTTTTTCCACCTGGGCCAGCATTTCCTCTATGGCGGCAAGGCGGGCAAGCACATCTGCCTTTAACTTTTCGCCCTCGGCCCCGCGCATCTCGTTGTAACGGGCAATGGCCGCACCGGCCACCGCCAAAATGTCGGCGCGCAGCTCGTCTTCATTGGTTTCGGCGCGGGCCACCATAAATACGTCGGAAAAACGGGCCAGCGTGCTGGTAGAGGTGTCGTTTGGCACCGAAAGCGCCCCGGCAATTTCGGCCAGGGCCTGTTGGTAGCCCCGGGCCGCCGCAAGGTTTGCCTTTACCTCCACATCGCCCTCTTCCACGTTTTGCACCGAGAGCAGAACCTCGGCCTTGCCGCGGCTTGCAGCAGCCGAAAGCGCCTTTTTAAGCGCGTCGTCCACGAAACCGTAGTTGCGCGGCAGCCGGGAGGAATATTCAAAATAACGGGAATTGACGCTTTTTATTTCCAGGGTAATGCGGCGCCCGTGAAGAAGCTCTTCCCCGCGCCCGTACCCTGTCATGCTTAGCACCATAGTGCCGCCTCCTGTTTTTTTACATAGCCGGCAACCCATGTAAAGCTTTGTATAACACATGTAAAACTTATTTATCATCTTACCAGTTTCGCCGGTTTTTGGCAAGAAGCCCGGCGCAGGAAATTGGCTATTTTACATAGCTGCGCTTTGCGGGCAGCCTTTGGGCCTATGGCGGCTGCCTGCAATGGAAAAATGCCAAAAGGGGCCGCCTGCCGGTATGCAGGCGGCCCCTTTTGGCATTTGCTGTTTTTAACCAAGCGGCGCAGGGCGGCTGTTAGTAGGCAATACCCTGGGCTATCAGTGCCTCGGCCACCTTTTCAAAACCGGCAATGTTGGCACCCGCCATCAGGTTTCCCTTCATGCCGTACCGCTCGGCCGCGGCGGCGCTGTTGTGGAAAATGTTTTCCATAATATTTTTAAGGC
>JBKEBR010000343.1:0-2915 GCA_047973285.1 Oscillospiraceae bacterium
GGTTTCCCCGCAGGGGAAACGCCCTGCAAAAGTGCCCTAAAAGTACAAAAGCAACTACCGGCGATGCCATTTACCCGTTTACAGGTGGCGGGGCATGTGATGCGATAATATGATTCAATGCCCCTTGAGGGGCCAAGCCGGTATCAGCCCCCCGGCATGCCCCGCGGGGCGGTTTTTTTGGCGTTGCCATGGCCCTTGCCTTTTGTGAGGACGGGCAGCCCGCCATTGGCGGAACCGAATAAAACCAACATGTTTCGTTGTAAGGGCGGCGGGGCGGCTTTGCAAAAGGAATAACCTATTCGGTGCGCTTTCTCAGGCGCCCGCCGGTACCGGCATTTTCCGGGTATGGCGAAAGCCCGCTAAGCGGGCTGGTATGGCCTTGGCTCCCACGCGGCGCCTGCCCGCCCGCCGCATAACAGCCGCCGCCAAAGGCACCGCGCTGCCAAAGCGAAGAGCATTCGGCGGCCTGAAGCCGGCGCGGGGCAATTTTAAGCGAAGCCCGGTAAAAACCCAAAAAGCCCGGCAAAAAAAGCAGGGCAAAAGGGCGGGCTTTGCACCGGTGGTACTGCGCGCCGCACAGGCCGCCCGGGTGGCAATATGTTACTGCAAAACGCCCTCTGCCACCTGTGCAAAAAACCAGGGCTTTGGGCAGGCAATGCAAAGGCCCCGGCAGGCTTCAAACCCCGCGGGCAGCTCGGCGGGGAAGGATACCTCGCTGGCGCAAAGGCATTGGTAGCGGCACTTCAGCTGCCGGTTGGCGGCAAGGTTGCCGTATTTGCTGTCGCCCAAAATGGGCGTGCCAATGCTTGCCAAATGGGCGCGTATCTGGTGGGTTCGCCCGGTAACCAGCTGTATTTCCAGCAGGGCAAGGCGCCCGCTGCGGGCAAGGGTTTTGTAGCGGGTTTCCACCGGCTTTGCCCCCGGGCTTTTTTGGCGGTTTATAAACACAAGGCCTTTTTGCTCGTTTTTGCTCAGCCAGCCCGCAAGGGTGGCGGCCGGTGGGGCGGGGTGGCCAAAGGTAACGCAAACGTACTTCTTTTCCAGCCGGTGCTGCTGTATAAGGCCGCGCACCATTTGCTCGGCGGCGGCGGTTTTGGCCGCCAGCACAACGCCGCTGGTGCCGGTGTCCAGCCGGTGGCACAAGCGCACGGCAAAGGCGCCCGCGGCGTACTGTGTCAGCCGGGCCAGCAGGGTGTTCGGGTTTTCGGGCCGGTTTTCGTCTAAGGTTAAAAGCCCGGCCGGTTTGTTCACCGCAAGCAGCTGTTCATCCTCGTACAAAATTTCAAGGCTTGCGGCTGCCGCTGCCTTGGGGGGCAGGTACAGGCATACTTCATCGCCGCTGTTCAGCCGGGTGCCCAGGGGGGCCTTTTTTCCGTTCAGCTTTATTTTGTTTTCGCGCAGGTACTTGTGCAGAATGCCGGGGGAAAGCCCCGGCTCCTGCTGCAAAATAAATGCGTCCAGCCGGGGGGTGCCCGGCCCCGCAAAGGGCAAACGCCTCATACAACCTCCGGCAACTTTTTATTCCTTAAACAGGTGTATCTCCCCGGCACGGTTCAAGTGCACCAGCACGGTAAGGGCTACGGGCAGGCCCAGCAGCCCCCAAAAACCAAAGAAATGGGCGCCTGCAAACATGCACAGCAGGGTAAGCAGCGGGTAAAGGCCAATTTGCCTGCCCACCACCCGGGGCTCCAGCACCTGCCGCACCACCGTAATAATGGCGTACAAAATAAGCAGGCCAAACCCCAAAAAGAAATTTCCGGTGAACAGGCTGTAAGCCGCCCAGGGAATCATAACGGTGCCGGTGCCCAAAACCGGCAGAATGTCCACCACAGCGGTTATAAAGGCAATTAAAATAAAGTTTGGCACCTGCAAAATGGCCAGGCCAACGGCAACCTCCACAAAGGTAATGCTCAGCAAAATGGAATAGGCCTTTGCAAACTTAAACAAAACGTTTACAACAAAGTCTTTAATACTGAACAAAAGGTGCCGGGCCCGCTCGTTCAGCTGCTTTGCAATAAAGCCGGTAACCTTGTAGTAATCCACCACCAAAAAGTACGAGGTAATAATGGTTAAAAAGAAATTTACAATAAACCACGGCACACGGGAGGCAATGCCCGCCAGCAAATTTACCGTTCCCGAAGAAATGGAGGTAATTAAATTGGCAAGCGAGCTGCTGATGTTTTGGCTTGCCGAATCAAAAAAGGCAAGCAGGGTGGGGTCTAAATGCAGCAAAAAGCTGTCGGCCCAGTCGCTTATAGAGGTAAGGGCGGGCTCAATGGTTTGCGAATAGTAGGCGGGCAGCCCTTTGAACAGGCTTGAAAGCGAGGTTACCAGTTTTGCGCCCGCAAAGGTAAGCAGGGTTGCCAGCAAAAGGTACACAATGCTTAATACAAGTATGGCAACGACTTTGCGGCCAAGCCGGGTTTTTTGCGATATAAAGTTGATAAGGGGCTTTAATATAAAGGCAATGCCAAAGGCCAGCACAAACGGCATAAAAAACGGCAATAAATATTTCAGCACACAGTAAAACAGGGCGGCGGCCAAAACAATGTAAACCACCCGTATAATAAAGGCTCGCATTTTTTCTACATTATTCATTGTCTACCTCCTGTTTTATTTTTATTATACGATGCCGGGGGCAATAATTCTACAAATGAATGTAAAATATAGTCAACTAAGTTGAAATCCGGTTTGGAGATATGATAAAATAAAGCCATGAGCTATGATATAAAATTTCGCCGCAGTGCGATAGAGTATTGGAACGAAGGGCATAGTAAAAGGGCAACGGCCAAGGTATTCAAAGTAAGCCCAACCACCTTGCAAGAGTGGAAATCGCAGCTGAAAGAAACCGGGGATATGAAGCCCAAAAAGCGCAGAGAAACATGGCGCAAAATCGAACCAACTCGGTTGAGGAA
>JBKEBR010000344.1:0-1829 GCA_047973285.1 Oscillospiraceae bacterium
AGAGAAGAATATTTTACAGCGCTATTACCGCAACCTTGGCGATGTATTGCTTGAAAAGGGGTATATTAATACCGCCGCTTTAAACACCGCACTGGCCGAGGCCCGCCAAAGCAAGCAGCGCCTGGGCGCTGTTTTAAAAGCAAACTATCTTATTTCAGACGAGCAGCTGCTTCGCGGGCTGGCCAACATAAAACACAGTGTGTTTTTGCCCTCGCTTGAGGGGTTTCCCCCGCTGCCGGTGCTTTTACAACACAGCCGTGATTTTTGGGAGCAGGCGGGTGCGTTCCCGCTTTTGCAAACCGCCGATGGCTACGTGGCGGCCCTCTCCGACGAAAGTCCCCCCAACGCAGAAGAAGCTTTACAACCTGTTCTCGGCGGTTCCCTTCACATCGTGTATGCCACCAGCGCAGAAATTCAAACCGCCCTGCAACAGGCTTTTCACCGGCACAAGGCCCCGGGCAACGCCTATGCCCTTATATTCAACGCTTTTTACGCCGCTTACCTTTCTTATGAGCAAGCATTGCTTTGCTGCATTTACCTTTTGCGCAAGCCGGGAACAAGCGCCCGGCACGCTTTTACCTACATGGGTTTCGCCAATATTTTGCCGCTGATGGCGACAGCGCCTTCCGCTGCGCCTGTACCGGCCCCCGCTTTTTTGCAAAGCACGGCCTACGCCCCCACCGCACAACCGCCTGCCCGCTGAAAGCAAATAAAAAAACACGGCTGTTGGCCGTGTTTTTTTATTTGCTTTGCTTTTACAGCCCCCAAATTTCTTCGGCGTATTGGCGTATGGTGCGGTCGCTGGAAAACTTGCCCGCATGGGCGGTGTTTAAAAGGCATTTGCGGGCAAAGGCCTCGGGGTTTGCATAGGCGGTGTTTGCCGCCAGCTTCGCCTGCACATAGGGTTCAAAATCCAGCAAAAGGTAGTATTGGTCGGGGCTGTGCCACTCCGCCCCCTCCAGAATAGAATCGTACAGGTCCTGAAAAATTCCGGTTTTTCCGTCGCTGAAGGTGCCGTTTACAAGGGTGTCCAGCGCACGGCGGATGCGGGGGTTTTCGTTGTACAGCTTGCGGGGGCTGTAGGTGCTTTTAGCCCGCCGAATGTCCTCTACCCTGGCGCCGAAAATAAAGTTGTTTTCTTCGCCGCTCTCCTCCACAATTTCAATGTTGGCGCCGTCGTAAGTGCCGAGGGTAACCGCGCCGTTCAGCATCAGCTTCATGTTGCCGGTGCCCGAGGCCTCGGTGCCCGCCGTGGAAATTTGCTCGCTGATGTCCGCCGCGGGAATCAGCTTTTCCGCATAAGAAACATTGTAGTTCTGCACAAACAAAACCTGTAATTTGTTTTTGGTTTCGGGGTCGGCATTTATTTTGGCGGCAATTTCGTTGATGAATTTGATAATACCCTTGGCCCGCTTATACCCCGGCGCCGCTTTTGCGCCGAACAAAAAGGTCATGGGTGCAAAGCCCGGCAGCGCCCCTTCTTTAAGGGAAAAGTAGATGTCTAAAATAGAAAGTGCGTTCAAAAACTGGCGCTTGTATTCGTGCAGGCGCTTAATTTGAATATCGAAAATAGAGTTTACATTGAGGGCAAACCCGTTTTCATGCACCTGCACGTGGTTTGCCAGCTGCTGTATTATTTGCGCCTTAATGGCCATAAACTGCCTCAGGCTGGTGGCATCCTCGGCATAGGGGGCCAGCTTTTCAAGCTCGCTTAAATTGGTAAGCCAGCCGCTGCCAATGCGGCCGGTAATAAAGGCGGCAAGCTCCGGGTTGCAAAGGCCCAGCCAGCGGCGCTGGGTAATGCCGTTGGTTTTGTTGTTAAAGCGTTC
>JBKEBR010000345.1:0-10426 GCA_047973285.1 Oscillospiraceae bacterium
AAAGCCGGGGGTGCAAAAGCCGCATTGGACGGCGCCTTCTTTGATAAAAGCCTGCTGAATTTCCGAAAGCTCGCCGCCGGGGCCAAGAAGGCTTTCCACTGTGCGGATATTTTTGCCATCGGCCCACACCGCAAGGTAAATGCAGGAGTTGAAGCATTCGCCGTCAATTAGCACGTTGCAGGCGCCGCACTCCCCCACTTCGCAGCCTTTTTTCACACTGGTAAGGCGGTATTCGCCCCGCAGCATATCGGTAAGGGACGTCCGCACATCCACCATGGCTTCGGTTTCTTTCCCGTTTATGGTGCAGCGCACCAGGCTCTTTTGGCTCATAGGGTACCTCCCGCCAGTTCAATGGCCTTGGTTAGGGCGCGTTTGGCAAGCTCTTCCACCAGCTGCAGCCGCACTTCCTTGGTGGCGCGCCAGCTGGTGCGGGGGTTTACATCCTGCAGGGCGGCCTTTGCCGCCGCCGCAACCACCTGCCCGCTTACCGGCTGCCCGTTTGCCGCCGCCTCGGCCCCGTGCGCCCGCATGGGCACGGGGCCCGCCACGCCGTAGCCAATGCGCATGCGGTCGATGCGTTTTTTGTCGGCGGAAAGACGCACGTTCACCGAGCAGCCCAGCGTGGCAATGTCCATGGCGTTGCGCATGGCATATTTTATGTAGTGGCCGCAGCAATTTTCATAGCTTTCTTTGGGAATATAAATGGCCGTCAGCATTTCGCCGGGCTGCAGGGCCACCGTACCGGCCTTGATATAATGCTGCTCTATGGGCAGGGTGCGCGTTCCGCCCGGGCCGGTGTATTCTACCACCGCCTCCCAGGCCACAAGGGTTGAGGCCGAATCTGCCGAGGTAACCCCGTTGCAAATATTGCCGCCAATGGTGGCAATGTTGCGCAGTTGGGGGCCGCCGGCGGTGTCTACCGCTTCGCCCAGCACCCCAATGTATTTTTGAATAACAGGGTCTTTGGTAATATGGGAAAAACTGGTAAGCGGCCCAATGCGCAGGCTGCCGTTGGGCTGCAGGGCCACCCCGCGCAGCTCGTTCAGCTTTTGCAGGCTTACCAGCTCGCACCCGGCGTATTTGCCCTCTCTAAGCTGCACCAGCACGTCGCTGCCGCCTGCAATAATTTTTGCGCCGGGGTGAAGCTGCATCAGCTCAATGGCATGGGCCACGGTTTTGGCTTCGTACAGGGCTTCAATATCATACATGGCTGCTTGCTCCTTCCGGTTTATTCCTCGCCGTTTTTCGGTATCAGCCCGGCCTGCTGAAAGGCCGGTATTAAAACATGGGGGGTAAGCGGCAGCTTGTCTATGGCAACGCCGGTGGCGTGCAGCACCGCGTTGCGAATAGCGGGGGCGCAGGGCACAGTGGGCGGCTCGCCCAGGGCCTTGGTGCCGTAAGCGCTGGTGGGTTCGTAATTTTCCACAAACTGAGCCTCCAAATGGGGGTGGTCCAGCATGGTGGAAATTTTATAATCCAGCAGGTTGCCGTTCAGCAGGCGGCCTGTTTTTTCGTCGTACAGCATCTGCTCTGAAATGCCGTAGCCAATGGACATGCTTTGCCCCCCATGCACCTGGGCCGCCGCCATTTGGGGGTTAATCAACTGGCCGCAGTCGTGCACGTTGATAATATCCAGCACGGTTACCTTGCCAAGGGGAATGTCTACCTCCACCTCTGCAAAGCAGCAGCCAAAGCTGTACGCGTTGGATTTGCACTGCGCCGTGGCTTCGGCGGTAATGTGGCTTGAATGCTCCATGCTGTACAGCGCCTGGGTGGCAAGGTCCGCAAGGCTCATCAGCACCTTTCCGTCTGCCTTGCAAATAATTTGCCCGTCCCGAATATCCATATTGTCTGCCTGCATGCGGGTATACTCGTTTGCAAAGGCAAATATTTTTTCTTTCAGCAGCCCCGCCACCTTTTTAACGGCCATGCCGCCCACATAGGTTTGGCGTGAACCATAGGCGCTGGTGCCAAAGGGGGTAACGTCGGTGTCTTGGGTGGTAATGGTGTGTACGTCTTCATACGGTATGCCCAGCGTATCGGCGGCCATTTGGGCAAAGGTTGTATCTGCCCCCTGGCCAATTTCGGTTTCGGCAAGCTGTATTTGCACCGAGCCGTCCTGGTTCAGCACCATGCGGCAGGAGGAAACCTCCAGCGAAATAGGCCATACGGCGGTGTTGTACCACAGCAGGGCCATACCCACCCCGCGGCGGATATCGGAGGTTTGGTTTTGATACAGCGCCCGCTTTTTGTCCCACTCAATATAAGCGCGGCCCTTTTCAATGCACTGGTTGAAGCTGTCGAAATAGTTTACATTTTTAGAGAAGGGGTCAAAATACCCCACCGGCATCATGTTCATTTTGCGAAACTCCAGCGGGTCCATGCCAAGGCGCAGGGCAATGTCCTCTGCGTGAGATTCCAGCGCAAAAATAGACTGGGGGGTGCCGTACCCGCGCATGGCGCCCGCCGTAGCCGTGTTGGTGTGCACCGTGTAGCCCTCTACCTTATGGGCCTTTTCTTCAATATACAGCTGGCGGAAAGAGGACATGGATTTGGAAACAATGCTGTGCCCGTGAGAGCCATAGGCCCCCTGGTTGGAATAATACAGCCCGCCCCGGGCCACCAGCCGCCCGCCCGGCCGCACATAAGACTCAAGGTGGATTTTCATGCCGTGGCGCACACGGGTGTCGAAAAACACCTCCTCGCGGCTAAGCTCCAGCTTTACCATGCGCCCGCCCACCTGGGTGCACAGCCAGGCGTTCAGCGGCTCGTACAGGGCGTCTTGCTTGTTGCCGAAGCCCCCGCCGATGTACGGCTTTACAATGCGCACCTTGCCCCACGGAATTCCCAGGGCCTGCCCCACAATGCGGCGAACAATGTGGGGAATTTGGGTGGAGGCAACCACCGTAATGCGCCCGGCCTCCATATAAGCGTAGGAAACGGCATTTTCAATGTGGCAGTGCTGCACAATGGGGGTTTCGTACCAGCCCTCTACCTTAATAAGGCCTTCTTCCTGAATGGCCTCGTCAAAATTGCCGTTGGAAAAGCTGCTGTGCCCCAAAATATTATTAGGGCGGTCTTCATACAGCTGCGAAGCCCCCTCTTTCATGGCCTCTATGGGGTCCAGAACAAGGGGGTATTCCTCGTATTCCACCTTAATGGCGCGCAGCGCCCTGCCGGCGGCAATTTCGTCTTCGGCAATTACCGCCGCAACATCGTCGCCATACAGCCGCACCCTGCGGTTCAGCAAAAGGCGGTCCTTCGGGTCTTGGTGGGCCGGGTCGGTAGACCAGGGGTGCCCCGCCGTGGGAAACGGAATATCCGGCACATCAAAGCAGGTCAAAATTTTGACCACACCGGGTATCTTCTCCGCCTCGGCCGTGTCAAAGCTTTTTACAAGCCCATTGGCAATGGTGGAATGCAGTATTTTGGCCACAAGTGCATTTTTTTCCACCAAATCTTCGGTGTATTTGGCGCGGCCGGTTACCTTGTCGTATGCGTCAACGCGCGGAACACTTTGTCCAACACTCATGCTGTATGCCCTCCCTGAAGCTGTCTGTGGGTAGCTCTTCCGGCAAATTCAAAAAGTTAAACAATAACCACAAAAACAGGCTTAAAATAAATAATACTTTTAACTATATTATATATTTTTAACCCCCTGTGTCAATTTATACAAATAAAAATACAACGGGTTTTATCGCTTCTTCGAATTTTTTTACCGGCCCGTGCGCAGCCCCCTTTTGTGCCCTTGCAACCGGCATGCCCGCTGCCCTGCCAAAAGCGGCCTTTGCGCCTGCCAAAGCGCACAAAAAGCCGCCTTGTATTAAATACCCGCTTTGCGGGCGGGGCCCACCCGGCATTTTTTATGCGGCAGGCCTTGTGTATAAAAGACACAGGCGGCATAAGACGGCAGGCCGCCGCTACCCTGCATGCCCGCGAAACATGGTACCTCATTTATTTTTAAACCCGGCGCCCTGCAAACGGCGCCGCATTCAATACACCTCTGCCGCTGCGGGGGCCGGGGCCTATTGGCCCTTTGAAAAAAACACGGCTTTCCCTGTTTGTTCGTTCTATATGCCGCTGTGCCATACTTTTTTTGCTTTTGCCCCGCCTGCCGCCCTGTGCCAACCTGCCCTTATTCTATATTTTTGTTATTATACTCTGTACCGCCCGTTTTTTCCACCATTTCTGCCGCAAAAACTTGCAGGGCTGTATTCTTTTTGCAAAACCAAAGCGGCGGGCGGCAATGTGGTTTGCCGTTTGCCGGGCGCTGTTTTCGCCGCGGTGCCGCCCCCAAACGTGCTTTCCATAACATCAACCACAAATTTTCCCTCTATGCTGCGCTTTTTTATGAGGAAAACGCCTTTTTGGAGCATTTTTCGGCTATATGGAGTTGCTTTTACCCAAAACCTACAGTACAATGAAGCATGTGAGTTACCCAAGGCTAACTTCGTATTTCTCAGAGGAGGCATTATTCGTATGAAACAGGAAACACCAATTTCCACCAAACGGCTGCAGGGCAAAGACCTGATCAATATCGGCATTTTTACCGCGCTGTATTACCTGATTGTAATGGGGGTGGCCATGCTTGGCTTTATTCCCATTTTTATTCCCCTTTTGTCTGTTTTGTGCCCACTGGTGGGCGGCATTCCTTTCATGCTTTTTTTAACCAAGGTTCGTAAATTTGGCATGGTAACCATTATGGGCATTCTGCTGGGCCTGTTAATGGCAATGGGCATGGGCATTTGGGACATTCCCACGGGCATTGTGTTTGGCCTGCTGGCCGACTTAATTTTCAAATCCGGCAATTACCAAAGCCGCAAAAAGAGCATTTTGGGCTATGGCGTTTTTTGCCTTATGATCATCGGCAATTTTATTCCCATTTTCTTAAACCCCGAGGCCTACGCCCAAAACTTAATTTCGGGCGGGTACGGCGAAGACTACGCCCAAAAGCTGATAGGCTATTTGCCCGGGTGGATTTTCCCGGTATTGCTTTTGTGCTGCTTTGTTTTTGGCGTTTTGGGCGGGCTTTTGGGCCGCAAAATGTTGAAAAAGCACTTTGAGCGTGCGGGCATTGCATAATGAACAACACCCTTTTGCAAAGCGAACGGCAAACAGGGCCGTTCGCTTTTGATCCCCGCAGCAAAATGGCGCTGCTGCTTACCGGCAGCATTTTAATGATAACCGGCAGCAACAGCGCCGCCATGGCCGCCATTAAGTTCCTTTTAATGGCGCTGCCTTTTTTATTGCTGCTCCTTTCCGGGCGGCCCCGGCAGGCGCTGCTTTTTCTGGCGGTTTACTTGGCGGCCACCGGCGCCGTTGTGTGGCTGCTGCCCTATTTAAAGGGGCTGCCTGCCTTTCTGGTGGTGGCCGCGGGTGGTATTCTGGGGCGGTTTTTGCCTATCTTCATGCTGGGGTACTCTTTTGTTTCCACCACCACCGTAAGCGAATTTATTGCCGCAATGGAGCTCATGCACCTGCCAAACGCCATTACCATTCCCCTTTCGGTTATTTTTCGGTTTTTCCCCACCGTGGCCGAGGAATACGCCAATATCAACGATGCAATGCGCATGCGGGGCATTAGCTTTGGGTTTACCAACCCCGGGGCCATGCTGGAATACCGCGTTATTCCCCTTATTACCTGTACGGTTCAAATTGGCGAGGAGCTTTCGGCCACCGCCCTTACCCGCGGCCTTGGCGCCCCGGTGAAAAGAACCAGCATTTGTTCCATTGGCCTGCGGCTGAAGGATTTTTTTGTCTTTCTATTCTGCATTTCCTCCCTGCTTGTTTTCTTTTACGAAAAATTATACGTGCTTACAGGAGCCTTTCCATTATGATTACACTGGACAGCGTAAACTTTACCTACGGCAGCGGGCAAAACACCGAAGGGCTGCGGCAGGTTGGCCTTACCGTGCAAAAAGGGGAAGCCGTGTTGCTGTGCGGGCCTTCGGGCTGCGGGAAAACCACAATTACCCGCTTGGGAAATGGGCTGGTGCCCCATTATTACGAAGGGCAGCTGGCAGGCGAGATAACCGTGGAACAAAAAAATATGGCGGAAACCCCGCTGTACGAAACCGCCAAAATGGTGGGGTCGGTTTTTCAAAACCCCCGTTCCCAATTTTTTTGTGTGGATACGGCGAGCGAGCTTGCCTTCGGCTGTGAAAACCAGGGCCTGCCAAAGGCGGCCATTGAAGAGCGTGTGGCGGCCATTGCCGAAGAAATGCGGCTGCAGCCCCTAATGGGCCGCAGCCTGTTTAAGCTTTCCGGCGGGGAAAAGCAGCGCATTGCCTGTGGGTCTGTTGCGGTGTCGGGCCCCGATATTTTTGTGCTGGACGAGCCCTCCTCCAACCTGGATATGGAGACCATTCGCATACTGCGCCGGCAGCTGCTGGCCTGGAAGGCCCAGGGGAAAACCATTTTAATTGCAGAGCACCGGCTTTTTTATTTGCAGGGCCTGATAGACCGGGTAATTTACCTTGCACAGGGGCAGGTGCAGCGGCAATATACGGCAGAAGCCTTTTATGCGCTGCCCGCCCGGCAGCTTGCCGCCCTTGGCCTGCGCACCCCTTCGCTTCAAACGTTGCCCGCCCCCGCAAACGAAATTCCGCAAAACCCTTCGCTTTTTTCTTTACAGAATTTCCATTTTTGCTACCCCCAGTGCGAAAGGGGCTTTTCCGCCCAAAAGGCGGAACTGCCGCAGAACGGCATTATTGCGGTGGTGGGCCACAACGGGGCGGGCAAAACCACCTTTGCCCGGTGCCTTTGCGGCCTGGAAAAGCACTGCACAGGCACATTGCAGCTGGGCGGGCGCAGCTCTTCGGCCCGCCAAAGGCTGCGGCTGTGCTACATGGTAATGCAGGATGTTAACCACCAGCTTTTCACCGAAAGTGTTTTGGATGAAATTTTAATCAGCATGCACCCCCAAAACCAGGAGCGGGCCGAGAATATTCTGCAAAACCTTGACCTGCTGCCGGTGAAAGACCGGCACCCGGTTTCGCTTTCGGGCGGGCAAAAGCAGCGGGTTGCCATTGCCAGCGCCATTGCCTCGCAGCGCGACATTATTTTGTTTGACGAGCCCACCAGCGGGCTGGACTTAACCCACATGCAGCAGGTGGCAGGCAGCATGCTGGAGCTGCAAAAGCTGGGGAAAACCCAGTTTGTAATTACCCACGACCCCGAGCTGATTTGCCGCTGCTGCACCTGGGTGCTGCATTTGGAAAAGGGGCAAATTGCCGGCAGTTACCCCTTAAATGAAGAGGGCCGGCAAAAAATTGCCCGCTTTTTTCTGGAGGAATAGCCATTGGACATTCGGGAAATGGATTTTGGGAAAAATATTTCCTCCCTGCTGTGCGACAAAGACAACGCCGTGCTGCAAATGAAGGATTCCACAGGCGAAGGGGTAATGACCGTTCATCAGGTTTTCCCCGGCGTAATGGTGGTGTACAACGATTTTCACATGGAAACCTGCTTTTCCCTTTTCGACCCCCAATATGAAATGCTTTGCATTGACCACTGCCGCGAAGGGCGCATTGAGTGGGAGCTTGACGGCGGAAGCTGCCTGTATGTTGAAACCGGGGATATGTACATCGGCAACCGCGCCGGCCACGTGCGCCGGTTTGGCTTTCCCCTTTGCCATTACCACGGCGTTTCCGTTGGGTTTGTTGTGCAGGAGGCCGCCGCCTATTTTTCCCAAAATATGCCCGGCTTTCCGGCAGACTTTGAGGCTTTGCAGCAAAAATTCCGCCTTGCGGAGGAGCCCTTTCTGGTGCGCTCCTCCCCTGCTGTTTCCCATTTGTTTGCAGATTTGTACAGCGTGCCCGAAGCCCTTCGGCTGCACTGCCTGCGGGTGCAGGTTTTGCGGGTGCTGCTGCACATCAACACGCTGGAAGAAGCCCCCCAAAACCCCGCCTACCGGTATTTCTACAAAAGCCAGGTAAACCGGGTAAAGCAAATTATGCAGTTTATTACCCGCAACTGCACCACCCATTACACCCTGGAGGAGCTTTCCCAGCGCTTCGCCATTCCCCTCACTTCCATGAAAGAGTGTTTTAAAGGCGTATACGGCACCTCTATTTATGATTATGTTCGCAGCTACCGCATGAACTCCGCCGCGCTGCGGCTTCGGCAAACCGACGAAACCGTGGCCGAGGTGGCCGCGCACTTTGGCTACGAAAACGCAAGCAAGTTTGCCGCCGCCTTCAAAAAGGTAATTGGCGCCACCCCAACCAGCTACCGCCATCTTTCTGTCTGAACAGAACCGCCTGCGGCTGTTTGGAGTGGAAGGAATATAAATATCCATGTATCCTTGTTACAAGGCGCCGTCTGTTCAGATTGGAAATGAACCGGCGGCCAATTTTTCAGCAAGGAGATGTTTGCTTTTGAACAAAACCAAACCACAGGGCCCCATTGCCACCATATGGGCCAATGCCGCCCCGCGAGACAAAGCCCGCACCATTGCCTCGGTGCTTGTGGCAATTTTGGGGGTGGCAATGGCGCTGGTGCCCTACTGGGGCATTTACCGCCTGGTAAGCCTTTTTTTACAGGGTACGCCCACGGCGGGCTCTGTTGTGTATTACTGCGCCCTTTGTGCCGCCGGGTACTTTGGGCGCATTTTGTTTCATGAAATTTCCACCACTTTGTCGCACCGCTCGGCCTATTCCATTTTAAAAAACTTGCGCGTAAAAATTGCCGAAAAGCTGATGCGGGCCCCCCTTGGCACCGTTTTAAGCGAGCCCGCCGGGCGCATAAAAAACACCCTGATAGACCGGGTGGAAACCATAGAGCTGCCGCTTGCCCACATGATACCCGAGGGCATTGCCAACATTGTACTGCCGGTTTTTGTGTTTGCCCTGATGGCGTTTATCAACTGGAAGCTGGCGCTGGCCGCCCTTGTTTGCCTGCCCATTGGCGCCGCCGTGTACGCCGTTATGATGCGCAGCTTTAACCGGCAGTACAGCGACTACATGCAGGCCAGCAACCGCGTAAACACCACCATTGTGGAATATGTGGACGGCATTGAGGTGATAAAGGCGTTCAGCCAAACCGCCTCCAGCTACCAAAAATTTACCACCGCCATTACCGACTTTAAAAATTATACGCTGGCCTGGTTTCGCAGCACCTGGGGCCTTATGAACCTTGGCGCCGCCATTTTACCCGCCACCCTGCTGGGGCTGCTGCCCCTTGGCCTTTACCTGTTTTCCACAGGCAGCCTTACGGTGGAAAATTTTGTAATGTGCATTATTTTAAGCCTCAGCCTTACCGACCCCATTTCCTGGTTCAACCGGGCCGTTAACTACTACAAGCAGGTGGAGTACGCCGTAAAGGACGCCAGCCTTTACCTGAACCTTCCCGAGCTTGCCGACAGCGGAGAGGAGCAGCCGCTGCCGGGCTTCGACATTGCCTTCAACAAGGTTTCCTTTTCCTACAACAGCCAGGGCGGCAGGGTGCTGCACAACATAAGCCTTTCGGTGCCGCAGGGCAGCTTTACCGCCCTGGTGGGCCCTTCGGGCAGGGGCAAAACCACCATTGCCCGGCTGCTTTCCCGCTTTTGGGATGTGGAGGAGGGCTCGGTTACCATTGGCGGTGTGGATGTGCGAAAGATTTCCTTCGACCAGCTCTCCGGCCTTATCAGCTATGTTACCCAGGACAATTTTTTGTTCAACTGCTCGCTGTTTGAAAACATCCGCATGGGCAAGCCCCTTGCCACCGACGCCGAGGTGCTGGCCGCCGCCCGCGCCGCCCAGTGTGAAGATTTTATTGCCCGGCTGGAACAGGGGTGGAACACCCCCGCCGGGGAGGCGGGCAAAAAGCTTTCCGGCGGCGAAAAACAGCGCATCTCCATTGCCAGGGCCATTCTTAAAAATGCCCCCATTGTTATTTTAGACGAGGCCACCGCTTTTACCGACCCTGAAAACGAAAGCAAAATTCAGCAGTCTATTGGCGCATTAAGCAAAAACAAAACCCTTGTGGTCATTGCCCACCGGTTATCCTCCATACAAAATGCCAGCCAGATTGTGGTGATGGAAAAGGGCGCCGTGCACGCCTGCGGAACCCAGCAGCAGCTGCTTAGCAGCTGCCCCCTGTACCAGGGCATGTGGCAGGCGCATATTGGCAGCAAAAACTGGGCGGTAACGTCTTCGGGCAGAAAGGGTGGGGCCAATGCTTAAAACTATTAAACGGATTATTGTGTGGTGCGGGCCGAATAAGCGCCGCTTTTACTGGGGCTTTCTATGGTCTTTCCTTGCCTCCTGCTTTGCCATGGCCCCTCTTGCCGCGGCGGGCTATGCCCTGCAAATTATGATGAACGCGCAGCAGGGCCAGGGCCAAATCCCCCCCGTATACGACTTATACGCCCTGCTTTTTATATTGCTAATGATTTTGGGGCGCTTTGTATTTTCGTACCTGCTGGCCACCTTTCAAGAGAGCA
>JBKEBR010000346.1:0-25106 GCA_047973285.1 Oscillospiraceae bacterium
AATTGAGAGGGCTGAAGCTTTTGTTCAAGGTCGTTTTTATTGATAATTCCAAGAGCCAGGCGGCCCTTGCAGCGTTCTGCCAGCTCCCGCTGGCCTTCCCCAAACTCTGCGGAACCATCGAATACGGCAATAACAAAACTGGCATTCTCAATTTCTTCGTAGCTTCGTTTAATTCCTTCCGCTTCTATTTCATCTCCCGTTTCATGCAGCCCTGCCGTGTCGGAAAGGTTAAGGGCAATGCCCCCCAGTTGAATGCTTTCGCGCAGCACATCCCTGGTTGTGCCCGCCACCGGCGTTACAATGGCCCTTTCAAACCCCGAAAGCAAATTGAAAAGGGTAGATTTTCCCACATTGGGGCTGCCCACAATGGCAGCCTGCACACCCCGGCGCAGCACAATTCCGTTGTCATATCCATCCGCCAATTTTTGCAAGGCCCTGCGAGCAGCTTGAAGGGTATGCTGAAAATTTTGCAAAGAAAGGGCTTCCACATCCTCTTCCGGGTAGTCGGTAAAAGCGGCCAAATGGCCGGCAAGCTCAAGCAGGGTTTGCTTTTGGCTGTGTATCACTT
Organism: Oscillospiraceae bacterium; assembly: GCA_047973285.1. GTDB lineage: Bacteria > Bacillota > Clostridia > Oscillospirales > Ruminococcaceae > JAAYCI01. Next base: position 569 of record JBKEBR010000346.1, read on the forward strand.
TAAAAAGCTCGCCGGAGAGAGCCGTTTTGGCCGCCGCTACCCCCTGCCGGGAGGTGGCCGAAATTAAATCCATCACCGCTTCGGCCTGGGTAAGGCTTATGCGGCCATTCAAAACCGCCCTCTTTGTAAACTCCCCCGGGGAGGCCGGGCTTGCACCCGCCTCTATACAGGCCCTTAAAACCTCATAGCTCACTTCCTCGCCCCCATGGCAAGAAAGCTCAATTACATCCTCCCCGGTATAACTGTGGGGGGCACGAAAGCAAAGGGCAATTCCTTCATCTATCGGCCTTTGCCTGTAATACAGCTGGCCAAACATTGCCGTATAGCCCTTTGCCGCCTGCAAGTTTTTGCCTTCCCCCTGGGGCACAAAAACCACACCGGCAACCTGGTAGCATTGGGGGCCAGAAATTCTTATAACTGCAATTCCCCCCTTGCCGGGCGGTGTAGAAATTGCGGCAACCGTACCATGTTGCATTTTGGGCACTCCTATCATTAAAAAGCGAAATAAAACAATGGATAATATTGTAGCACATCCCTTTTGCAATGGCAAAAAGCGGCACTGTATAGCAAACAACGTTTTTACGTTGTTTTTACTTTAAAGCAAATGAGATTCTCTTTGGTCTTTTATAAAAATAATGTTCAATCCAAAAAATATACGGTATTTTGCGGTCCTTTTTCCTGCCTTGTGCCGCGTGTATTTTCTCTTCATTGAAGAATAGGTCGTTTTTAGAAAAATAAAACCATATTTTCAATTGTTTGCCCTGCATTTTCAACAGAAATTAGCATGTTTTCCTATTTTTCCATTAATATTTTTCACTTTTTCACAAAGCACTTTTTCTTTTTATCCCTTTTTGTATTTCTTTTCTCTGCAAAAATAGTCCTTTTTTTCTTGCTTCACTATAAATTTTTGCTTGTTTGCGCAAAACAAAAATAAAAGTACTCTTTTTATTTTCCGGCACAAAAGGCAATAACAGCCCGGCTGTTTTCAAAAAAAGCCACTCTTCGGGCTTCCCTTAATATTCAAAACCAGCCTCTACCAAAATACCTGTACTTTTTTGGTATTTTCCCTTTAAGAAGCTTTGCCATCCGCTTCGCTTGTTTGCAAAAGCAAATTACAACCAAGATGCCCTTTGTGCTGCCGCCTATAAAAGAAGAACTGTCTTTGTGTCGGCAGTTGCCTTTTTATTATGGCAACGCTTTTATAGCAGCGCTTTTTCAAGCTTATTCCCTGCAAAGCTCTGTTGCTGGAAAGCCATTTGCCTCTCACCAATAAAAACAGCAGTACTATGCCTTTCCAGCAAGAATTTAAAAGGAAGGCAGAGAATTCTCTGCCTTCCTTTTAGCAAGCACACAAATTACAGGTCTATTTTACCATACAAGGGAAGGTCTTCCCCATCTCGAATAGACTCGCGGCGGTCAGGTACTTTTGGTGCTTCGTTGCCTGTGCGGGGCCTGTCGGCAAATTCCCTTCCAGGGGCAGAGGGCCTTGGCCCGTTATTCCCGCCCCTGGGGCCGGAGTTATTGCGCCCGCCATTGCCGCCTTTGTTGCCGTAGCGGCGGTCGCGGTCGCCTCCACCAGCGTTTCCTGCGGGCCGGGGGCGGCGGGGTTTATCTCCTCGGTTGTTCTTTTTATTGTAAGGCTTCCAGTCTTCCCCTTCGGTTGCATCCGGCGCTGTAGATTTAATAACCACCCGGCGCTCTGCATCTGCCCCTATTGATTCACTGGTAAGGCCCTCTATTTTGCTGATGGCGGTATGCACAATCAGGCGCTCGTAAGAATTCATGGGGGCAAGGGTGCGGCTGCGTTTGGTGCGCACAACCTCTTGCCCTACTTTTTTGGCCAAAGAAACCAATTCTCCCTCGCGGCGGTTGCGGTAGCCTGCCACATCAAGCCGAACACGCAGATACTCTTGTTCTTTTTTGTCTATTCCCTTGTTCACTGCACGGTCGGTTAAATAGCTAAGTGCCTGAATGGTTTCCCCGCGGATATCCACAAGGTCTGCAAAGTTTTCTCCCTCTACCCGCAGCAGGGTTGCATCCCCCTGAAGCACCGCCGTAATTTCAATGTCTTCAGCACCCATGGCACGAAAAATACCGGCCAGGTATTCCACCGCCGCCGCGGCAGATTTGTTGGTGGCAAGGTCTATCGGCTTTTCCGGTTCGGTTTCCAGAATAAGCCCCTTTTCCGGTTGCCGAAGAGCCTGCTGCGCCGGGGCCGCCTCCTGCGGTTTTGCCGAAGCAACCGGGGCCGCCTTTGTTTCCGAAGCAGCCTGTCGGGCCGCTTGTTCCGGGGCCGCCTCTTCCTCTTCTATGGTAATTTTTACCTTGGCGGGAATTTTCTTAAAAAGCTTATTAACCGGCATCTCCAATATTTCCACACTTACCTCATTGCGGCTGCGCCCAAGTTCCATACAGCCGTTTTCGGTAGCTTCTTCCACTGTTCTGCCGGTGGCAATAATTTCACGCATTTACTGTTCCCCCAATTCTGTTCTTTATTGTTTTTTCTGCCGGGCAAAGGGCCGGCCCTTTGCCAAGCCCTTCCGGCTCTTACACCCGGCCGGGTACTCTATTCTTTATAAAAGGGCAGCCCGCCAAAATACCCTGGCGGTTATTTCTTTTCTTTGTCTGCCGCCTCTTCGCCGTACTTTTGTTCATCCTGCTGCTGGGCCTTTTCAGGAAGCGCGGCGGCCTCCTCTGCCTCTGCGTTGTATTTTTGGGCATCCAGCTCACGGGCTTTTGCCAAACGAAGCTTTGCTATTTCGGCTTCGGAAAGCTCTTTGGTTACCACCTTGCCCTCTTCGTCCTGTACCTTTACCTGCTTTTTAGACTTCTTCGCTTTTTTGCGTTCTTCCACTTCCACAATAATCTGCTGTTTAATTTTTTCCGGGTCATAAATTCTTTTCAGCACAAGCTGCTGCAAGGTCATAACCAGGTTGGACGCCGTATAGTACAGCGAAAAGCCAACCGGAACCGTAAAGGCAAACCAGCCAAAAAACAGGCCCATTACAATGGTCATGGTCCACATAGAGCGGCCTGCCTGGGCGGCCTGCCCGCCGGTTTTCATAATAATAAACTGGGAGGCAAACTGGGTAAGCACCGAAAGAATAGGCAGAATAAGGTATACGTTAAAGCCAAGGGTGGGCACCACCGAAAGGTTAAGCCCCATAAAGTTAAACTTAAAATCTTTAACGGCCTCTACATACTCTTCGTCCATTTTTATTTCTTTTATAACCGTTTCGGTGCTGCCGTCCTCATTGGTAACCTCTTCTTCAGAGGTGAACCCTTCAATGAAGCGCTCGGGCATTTCGGTAATTTCACCAATCAGAATAGATTCTTTGGTATAGGTGTTTTTGGAAATGCTGCTTTCCGGCTCATAGTATTCCACAATGGCCACACCGTTGGAAATTTGTTCGGCAGGAATTTTGAGAATGTAATTCATGGGCGCCTGAATAACTGCAATAATGCCAAACAGCACCAGCATGTTTACCAGCATGGGCAAGCAGCCGTCGGTCATGCTTACACCGTTTTCCTCCTGGAACTTCATTACCTCCTGGTTTTGGCGGGTTTTGTCATTGGCCCACTTTTTTTGAATTTCCTGAATCATGGGCTGGAACGCCGCCATGCGTGCCTGGCTTTTTTGCTGCTTCAGCGAAAGGGGAAACATAAGAATTCGTACAATGAAGGTGAAAATGATAATCGTCCAGCCATAGTTCTGAACCAGCATGTAGATCCACCGCATTGCGTAGCCAAGCGGCAAACCAAGAAACCCTAAAAAACCAACCATATTATCATCCATTCTGCCGCTTGCGCAACGCCGGCTAAATATTTATCTAGACCCGGCCATGCGCATTCAACAGTTGTACCGTTGTTTGGCCAGGAGGAGAGACAAAAACAGAATACCGGCAATGCTATTTTCCTTCCCGCCAAACATGGCGGGCGGGGTTTTTCCACCGGTGCTTCGGAGGGGGCGGGTCGAACCCAACCTTCCCAAAGGGGTTGCAGCGCAGTATGCGCCAAAAAGAAAGAAGTATTCCCTTTATGCTGCCGTGTATTTGAATTGCCTGCATGGCATATTCCGAACAGGTGGGGGTAAAACGGCAGTGGTCGCCCAAATGGGGCGAAATATACTTTTTATAGCCTTTGATAAGCCAAACAAAAAAACGCCTCATACCGGTTTGGCCTCTGCGTTTACAGGCACGCCCGCCTGCAAAAACAATTTGTGCAGGGTTTTGGCCAGCTGCTGGCTTTTTAAATGGGGTGTTTGGCCCCTTGCCACCAGCACAAGGTCTACAGAACCGGCTTCAGCAGGCAAAACCTGGTACAACGCATGGCGAATAACCCGCCTTGCCCGGTTGCGCACAACCGCCTTGCCAACCTTTTTGCTGCAGGTAATGCCAACCCTTGTACCGCCTGTTCTATTCTTGTTAACATACAAAACAATTTGAGGGTGCACATAATTTTTGCCCTTTTTGTAGGCCCGGGCAAAATCGTTATTGCGTACCAGCGCCGTATAGTGCATTTTTTCTCCCTGCGGAAAGCTTTACAAAAGAAAAAGGAGCCCCGCCAACGCGTGGTCTCCTTAACAAGTGGGCCAAAAAGTACAAAAGCCTGCTTTATTATAATATACCATATAAATAAATAGGCGGGCCGCCCTTTTCACCACCCGGTAAAACAACCACAAACGATATAGTTTTTTAAACTGTGGTTAACTTTGCACGGCCTTTGCTGCGGCGTGCCTTTATAACACTGCGGCCACTGCGGGTACGCATACGGCTTAAAAAACCATGTTCACGGGTACGCTGCCGCTTTTTCGGTTGAAATGTTCTTTTCATCTTTTTCCCTCCGCATCGAACCCGCGCGGCGCGGGCATATTTAAAACAGTTCTCCACTAAATGTAGACAACCCTACAAGCTAACAGTATACATTAATATTAATTTGCTTGTCAACCTTTTGCCGCACACATAAAAATTTTTGCCTTTTCGGCCAAAGCGGGCCCGGCTTGTTTTCGCCTTATATAATACTATAATATAATATGCCTTGCAGAGTTTTCCGTGTTGCCTTGAACCCTGCTTTGTGTTATAATTAACTTGCGCCAATTTTGTGGTTTTACGCCTTTTAGTGTGTAAAACCCTTATTTTATAGGGCCGGCCTTAAAACGTGCCTAAACAGCCGCTGCAGAATGTTTCAGGTGCCGTTTTTTACAAGACATACGGTTATTACTTTTTTTATATATTAGGGGTGTGTTCTGTTGGATTCGATTGTTGATATTTTGGATGGTGTAAAGGAATACTGTAAGGAACGGGTTGCACCTGCCACCTACGACCTTTTTATGGCAGATTTAGAGCCGGTTTCCTTTGAAAACGGCACGGTATATATCAGAACGCGGTCTGTGTTTGTAAAAAACGTTCTGGAAGAACGCTACATAACCATGCTGAAAGAGGGCTTCAAAGCTTTTTTTGGTTTTGATGTGGAAATTGAATTGGTGGTAGAAGAAAAAATGCCCGAGCCGGAGGCAGCCTCTTCCCTTTCGGGCGGCAGCTACGACTATACCTTTGAAAACTTTATTGTAGGGCAAAACAACAAATTTGCCCACGCCGCCGCTTTAAGTGTTGCCAAAAACCCTTCCCATTCCTGGAACCCCCTGTTTATTTACGGCGCCTCGGGGCTTGGCAAAACCCACCTTCTTTTTGCCATACAATACGAAATTGCCAAAAACAACCCCAATTATAAGCTTTCTTATGTGGACGGCGACCGGTTTACCAACGAGATAATCACCGCCATTCAGGAAAAAAGCATGAACGAGTTCCACAACAAATACCGCACCGCCGACGTGCTGCTGGTAGACGATGTACAATTTATTGGGGGCAAAGAGTCTACCCAGGAAGAATTTTTCCATACCTTCAATACCCTGTTCAACGCGGGCAAACAAATTGTACTGGTAAGCGACCGCCCTCCAAAAGAAATTAAAAGCCTGGACGACCGCCTTCGCACCCGGTTTGAATGGGGCCTTACCGCCGACATTCAACCGCCCGACTTTGAAACCAGGGTTGCCATTATTCGGCGCAAGGCCTCCCTTTTAAACCTGGATATTCCCGATGATGTCGCCGAGTTTATTGCCAACCACCTGAAAAATAACATTCGGCAGCTGGAGGGAACTGTAAAGAAAATGAACGCCTATTACCTGCTGGAGGGAATTCAGCCGGTTATTGGCGCCGCCCAAAACGCCATCAAAGATATTTTAAATGAAACCCAGCCCCTTCCGGTTACCATCGAAAAAATAACCAGCGAAGTGGCCAGAACTTACAATGTTTCCCCAGAGGATATCCGCAGCCGCAAACGGAACGCCAACATTTCCACCGCCCGCATGGTGGCCATGTACTCGGTGCGAGAAATAACCGGCATCAGCATGGAGGAAATTGGTTCCGAATTTGGCGGGCGCGACCATTCAACGGTGGTATACGCCTGCAACACCATTTCTTCCCGCCTTGAAACCGATACCCACATGCGGGAAACCGTGGAAGACATCATTAAAAACGTTCGAAGCTAACGGCTGTACTTTTAAACTTGTTTTAAACTTTCAACAAAAAGTTTTCAGGGGTTTTCCCCACAACAAAAACTCACTTTTGTTTCCCCCATTTTTTCAACAGTCTTTTAGTAAAAAATAATTTAGTTTTTCGGCTATGGGCCCGCCTTTATTTTTGTTTTCAACTTTTCCGCAAACTCTACTATTACTACTATTTTAAATTTATGTAACTGTAAAAAAACGTAAAAAAGAGGTTTCGCCATGAAAATAACCTGCAATAAAAAACTTTTGGTAGACGCTGTGGCCGGCGTTTCGCGGGCCGTTACCCCTTCTTCTGCCGTGCCGGTGCTGCAGGGCATTTTACTGAAGGCCTCCGGCTTCAAGCTGGAACTCACCGGGTACGACCTTGATATGGCCATTACCACCGAGGTAGAGGTGAATGTGCGGGAAGCCGGGGACATTGTGCTGCCCGCCCGCCTTTTCAGCGATATGGTGAAAAGCCTTGGCTCGGAGGAGGTAAGCATTGAAAGCAATGAAACCTTCTCCACCCACATCAAGGGGGGTATTACCGAGTATGATATTTTGGGAATGAATGCGGCAGATTTTCCCGATTTGCCCTCCCCCGGCGCCGACAGGGCGTTTGAAATAGACGCGGCAGAGCTTGCGGGAATGATTGAGAGTACCCTGTATGCGGTGAGCACCGACGACAAAAAGCCCGCCCATACCGGTGAATTGTTTTCTATTTCGCCGGGGGAATTAAGCATTGTCTCGCTGGATGGGTTCCGGCTTGCCATTACCCACCACCCCATTATTTCCGACAGCGACATCAGCATTGTGGTGCCGGCAAAAACAGCTTCCGAGGTGGCCAAGCTTATGGGAGACTCGGGGGAAAATATTCAGGTAGACGCCAACCGGCGGTATGTTGTGTTTTCGGGCGCCGGGTACACCATTATGAGCCGGCTCATAGAGGGCGAATTTTTAAACTATAAAACCGTTGTGCCGGAAGGGTACAAAACACGGGCCGTTGTGGATGTTGGCATTTTTGAAAAAGCCATTGAACGGTGCAGCATCATCATTACCGAACGGCTGAAAAACCCCCTGCGCATTACCTTTGGCGAAGGGGCTATTTCCATACGCTGCCAAACCCCCCTTGGGCGGGTGAACGACCAGCTTGAGGCGGAAATTGAAGGGGAAAAAATAGAAATCGGCTTCAACTACCGGTATTTGCTGGATGCGCTGCGCTATTCCGGCTGCGACAGAGTGGTGGTAGAGCTTTCGGGGCCTCTTTCCCCGGTAAAAATTATGCCGGCCGAAGGGGACGACTTTTTATTCCTTGTTTTGCCGGTGAGGTTTAACAATGACTAAGGTTGCCATTCACACCGAAATAATAAAGCTGGATGCATTCTTAAAATTTGCCGGGGCAACCGAAACCGGCGGGGAAGCGAAAGAGCTTGTGCAGGCGGGGCAGGTGCTGTTAAACGGGCAGGTTTGCCTTCAGCGGGGCAAAAAGCTTGTGCCGGGAGACATTGTTTCCACCGGTGGAAAAGAGTATGAGGTATACAGGCAGTGAGGCTTGAAAGCCTTGGGGTACAAAATTTTCGAAACCTGTGCCAGCAGGGGTTTGAAGCAGACCCCGAGCTTACGGTAATATCCGGCCAAAACGGCCAGGGAAAAACCAATTTGCTGGAATGTGTGTGGCTTCTCACCGGTTCCAAGAGCTTTCGTGGCTCCCGCGATGTGGATTTGGTGCGGCACGGAGAAGGGTTTGCCCGCGTTGTGGGCAGCGCCCTTTGTGCAGAACAGCCTAAAAAAATAGAAATTGCCATTGGCGGGGCAGAAAGCGACAAAAAGGGCCGCAGCGCCAAGGTGAATGGCGTTTCCTACCCGCGGGCAACCGCCATTGCGGGTATTTTTACCGCCGTGGTATTCGACCCCGGGCATTTGAGCCTGGTAAAAGGCGGGCCCGAAGGGCGCAGAAGGTTTTTGGACGCCGCCCTGTGCCAGCTTTACCCCGGTTATGTTGCAACCCTGCGGCGCTTTGCAAGGGCGCTTACCCAGAAAAATGCCCTTTTAAAAAAATACCGGGTAACCCCCGATGCCGATTTTTTGCTGGATACCTTCGATTCGGAGCTTGCTTTTACCGGCGAGGAGATTACCGCCCGAAGAACTGAGTATCTTGCGAAGGCGGGGCCGCTGGCACGGCAAATTTACGGGGAAATATCCGGCGGGGCCGAAGAAATACGCCTTGCGTTTTTGCCCAGCTGCGAAAAAGGCGGCCTGCAGGCATTGATGAAGCAAAGCCGCCCGGCGGATATAAAGGCCGGGTTTTGTACAACCGGCCCCCACCGGGAAGATTTTGAAACCTTTTTAAACGAAAGCAGTGCCAAGGCCTACGGCAGCCAGGGCCAGCAGCGCAGCGTTGCCCTCAGCTTGAAATTGGCAGAGGCGGGCAATGCCCACCTTGTAACCGGCGACCACCCCGTTCTTTTGCTGGATGATGTTTTAAGCGAGCTGGATGAAAGCCGCCAGCACTATTTGCTAAGCAAAATGAGCGGCAAGCAAAGCTTTGTAACCACCTGCGACGCCACCGCTTTTAAGCGAACGGCAGGCAAAATTGTGGTTATGGAAAAGGGCAAAATTGCGGCGCCCACATAAAGGACGGTAAGGGTATGTATCTTCACTTAGGGCAGGAAACTATGGTTAAAACCCGCGATATTGTGGGAATTTTTGATTTGGATACCTCCTCGCTTTCCAAAAAAACACGGGAATACCTTGCCCTGGCCCAAAAAGAGGGCCGGGTTGTGAATATAAGCACCGAATTGCCCAAAAGCTTTATTGTAACGGCAAACGGGGCAGGCAGCATTTACATCAGCCAGCTTTCAGCCGCCACCTTAAAAGGCCGTGCGGAACAATTGCACAGGCGGCGTTTTAAATAAAAGAGGTTAATAGAGAGAGTTGCTCAAAAGCAAATAAGGAAGGAACACTATGGCAGAAAAAAACGACATCAACCAACATGAATACGACGGCAGCCAAATTCAGGTTTTAGAGGGGCTGGAGGCCGTTCGGAAAAGGCCCGGCATGTACATTGGCTCCACCGGGCCGCGCGGGCTGCACCACTGCGTGTATGAAATTGTAGACAACGCCATTGATGAAGCCCTTGCCGGCTTTTGCGACCATATTGAGATCACCATAAAAGAAGGCAATATTATGGAGGTTGTCGACAATGGGCGCGGCATTCCCGTGGGCATTCAGCCAAAGCTGGGAATTTCCGCGGTTACCGTTGTTTTTACGGTGCTGCACGCGGGGGGCAAGTTCGGGGGCGAAAATTCCGGGTATAAGGTTTCGGGCGGTTTGCACGGCGTAGGGGCCAGCGTGGTAAACGCCTTAAGCGAATGGCTGGTTGTAGAGGTGCGTGATGGAAAGCATATATACCAGCAAAAATTCCACCGGGGCATTGAAGACGGGCCGCTGGAAAAAATAGGCGAAACCTCTGAAAAGGGAACCAAGGTAACCTGGAAGGCCGACCCTGAAATATTTGAAGAAACGGTTTACGACTACGAAACCCTGCTTACCCGCCTGCGGGAACAGGCCTTTTTGAACGCCGGTGTGCGCATTACCCTTTCCGACGAGCGCGCCGGGCAGCAACAGCAGGAATCTATGATGTACGAGGGCGGCATCAGAAGCTTTGTAGAGCACATTCACAAGCGCCGCTCGCTTGCGGTGCTGCACGAGCCGGTCATTTATTTTGAAGCCAAGGCGGGGGAATCCACCGCCGAAATTGCCCTGCAATACAACGACAGCTACAACGAGCTGGTTCTTTCGTTTGCAAACAACATTCACACCCCCGACGGCGGTACCCACGAGCAGGGGTTCAGAACTGCCATCACCCGCGTTTTTAATGATTTTGGGCGGGAAAAAGGCTTCATCAAAGAAAAAGATGAAAACCTGCAGGGCAACGATGTTCGCGAGGGCATGACCGCCATTATCAGCGTAAAGCTGTGCGACGCCCAGTTTGAGGGGCAAACCAAGGCAAAGCTTGGCAACACCGAAATTCGCGGCCTGGTGGAAAGCCTTGTGTACGAAAAACTAAAAGAGTATTTTGAGGAAAACCCCGGGGTTACCAAAATAATTTACGACAAAGCCCTGAGCGCCGCCCGCGCCCGCGAGGCCGCCAAAAAGGCGAGAGAGCTTGTGCGCCGCAAAACGGTTATGGAAACCAACCGCATGCCCGGCAAGCTGGCCGACTGCCGCGAGCAGGACCCCACCAAAACTGAAATTTATATCGTGGAGGGCGACTCGGCCGGCGGCTCGGCCAAAATGGGCCGGGACAGCAGCATTCAGGCCATTCTTCCCCTGTGGGGCAAAATGCTGAACGTGGAAAAGGCCCGGCTCGACAAGGTGTACGGCAATGAAAAAATGATGCCGGTGGTTACAGCCCTTGGCTGCGGTATTGGCGAAGAAATGGATTTAAGCCGGCTGCGCTACCACAAAATATTTATCATGGCCGATGCCGACGTAGACGGCAGCCACATTTGCACCCTGCTGCTCACCTTCTTTTTCCGCTTTATGCGCCCGCTGCTGGAGGCAGGCCACATTTATATTGCCCAGCCTCCCCTTTTTAAGCTGGCAAAGGGCAAGGATATCCGCTATGCCTATACCGACGAGCAGATGGCCCTTCTTTCCCGCGAAATGGGCGAGCCCAAAATAAGCCGATACAAGGGTCTTGGTGAAATGAACCCGGAGCAGCTTTGGGAAACCACCATGAACCCCGAAAACCGCATGATTGTTCAAATATCGGTGGATGATGCAGAGAAGGCCGATGAAACCTTTACCATTCTGATGGGAGACAAGGTGGAACCTCGCCGCCAATTTATTGAAGCAAATGCAAAATATGTAAAAAATTTGGACATATAGGTGTTTGTCATTCAAAAGCTATATGGGCCCGGCAGGCTTTTGGCCCGCCAAACCCCAGGAAAGGTTTAGCCGTCAATTATGGAAAAGGACAGAAGAATTTTTGTAGATGAATATCCCGATTCAACCCTTATTGTGCGCGACATAGAAAAAGAGGTAAAGGATGCCTTTTTGGATTATTCTATGTCGGTTATTGTTGCGCGCGCCCTGCCGGACGTGCGGGACGGGTTAAAGCCGGTGCACCGCCGTATTTTATATACCATGTACGAACGGAACAACGACCCCTCCCACCCCTTCCGCAAAAGCGCCGACACCGTGGGCGCCGTGCTGGGCAGCTACCACCCCCACGGCGATGCGTCGGTATACGACGCCATGGTGCGCCTTGCACAAGACTTCAGCCTGCGGGCGCCGCTGGTAGAAGGGCAGGGCAACTTTGGCTCGGTAGACGGAGACCCCCCTGCCGCCTACCGTTATACCGAAGCCCGCATGAGCAAAATTGCCGTTGAAATGATGACGGATATTGAAAAAAATACCGTCAACTTTGTACCCAACTACGATGAATCTAAAACAGAGCCCAGCGTGCTTCCCTCCCGCTTTCCCAACCTTTTGGTGAATGGGTCTACCGGTCTTGCGGTGGGCATGGCCACCAACATTACCCCCCACAACCTGAACGAAATTGTGGACGGGGTTATTGCGGTCATTGACAACCCCGACATAGAGCTGCCCGAGTTGATGGAGTATGTGCACGGTCCAGACTTCCCCACCGGCGGCATTATTATGGGGCGCAGCGGCATTCGGGCGGCTTACGCCACCGGCCGCGGCAAGGTTTTGCTGCGCGGGCGCGCCGAAATTGAGGAAAAGCCCAACGGACGCTACCAAATTATCATCACCGAAATTCCCTACATGGTAAACAAGGCAAAAATGCAGCAGGACATCGACCGCCTTGTAAAAGAAAAACGCATTGAGGGCATTTCCGACATCAACGACGAAACCAACCGCAAGGGCATGCGGGTGGTTATTGAGGTAAAGCGCGACGCAAACCCCCAGGTTGTGCTGAACCAGCTGTACCACATGACCCAGCTGCAGGACACGGTTGGGGTAATTATGCTGGCGCTGGACAATGGCGAGCCCAAGGTTATGGATTTAAAAACCATGATCCAACGCTACATAAGCTTTCAGGATGAGGTAATTCGCCGCCGTACCGAGTTTGACTTGAAAAAGGCCCGGGAGCGCGCCCATATTTTAGAGGGCCTGCGCCGCGCCATTGACATTGTGGACGAGGTAATTGCCACCATTCGTGCCACCAAGGGCGGTACCCCCGAGGCCAAGCGGGCCATCATGGAAAAATTCGAATTCGACGATTTGCAGGCCGCGGCCATTGTGGCCTTTCGTTTGGGCCAGTTGGCGGGGCTGGAAATTGAAAAAATTGAAACCGAATTTGAAGAATTGAAGGAAAAAATAACCGAATGGGAAGGCATTTTGGCCAACGACCAAAAGCTTTTAACCGTGGTAAAAGAAGAGCTTCTGGCAATTCGCGACAAATTTGGCAACGACCGGCGCACCGAAATTGCCGCGGTTTCGGGCGAGGTGGATATTGAGGATTTAATTCCCGAAGAGGAATGTGTGTTCACCCTCACCCATGCCGGGTACATCAAGCGCATTCCCACCGACGAATACCACATTCAAAAAAGGGGCGGCCGCGGCGTAACCGGCCTTTCCCACAAGGATGAAGATTTTGTGGAGGAACTGTTCATCGCCTCCAGCCACGACTATATTTTCTTCACCACCGACCAGGGCCGGGCTTACCGGTTAAAGGGCTACCAGGTGTACGAGGGCAGCCGCACCAGCAAGGGCACCAACATTGTAAACCTTTTGCAGTTGCAGGAGGGTGAAAAGGTTACCAGCATGATGCGGGTTGGAAAGGACGATGAGGAAGGCTTTGTAACAATGGTTACAAGGAACGGCCTTATCAAGCGCAGCAGGCTTTCGGCCTACCGCAATATGCGGAAATCCGGCCTCATTGCCATCAACCTGGACGAAAACGATGCCCTTGCCTGGACCCGTATTACCACCGGGCAGGACGAGCTGCTGGTGGCAACCCGCAAGGGCTATGCCATTCGGTTCGACGAAAACCAGGCCCGCGTGCTGGGCAGAAATTCCCGCGGGGTGCGGGCCATTCGCCTGGCCGAAGAGGACAGTGTGGTTGGGGTTGGCATTCTGCGCGAAGGGGCAACCCTGCTAACGGTAAGCGAAGGCGGCAAGGGCCGCCGCACCCGCGTAGACGATTACCGGCTGCAAAAACGCGGCGGCAAGGGAATTTTGAACTACCGCAGCAAAGAGGTTGCCGCGGTAAAGGTAATTGACGACGGCGATGACATCATCATCATTTCCATGGAGGGCATCATCATTCGCATGCATGCCGCCGACATCAACGTGCAAAGCCGTTACGGCGGCGGTGTTCGGGTGATGCGGCTGGCCGAAGGCGACAAGGTGGTTACGGTTGCCCGTACCGAGCATGCCGATGATGACGATGAGGAAGAAATTGCAAAGCCAGAACCGGAGGAAGGCGAGGACGAGCTGACCCCGGAGGAAATTGCCCGCCTCGAGGCCGAGGACTCTGTGGAAGAAGAGCCGGAGGAAGAGGATGAACCGGCCGAGGACGGCGGCGAAGAATAACCACGGTGAAGCGGGCGGCACAATGCGGGCAAACCCGTACAAAGCCGCCCCGCACCTGCAAGCAGGTGCGCCAAACAGCCCGCAATACAGAAGGGCAGGTACAAAAGACATGAAAAATCTTTCCCACAGCACCAGGGCGCGCTGGGCCGCCGGCCTTTTGTATGGGCTTTTGTTTGTTTACCAGCTGGTTTTTTTGCGGCAGGCCATGCTCACCATTTCCCTGCTGAAGCTGCCCGCCGCGTGGCAATTGGAAATTTTTACCCTGCTGCCCATAGCGGCGGCCTGTGTTGCACTGTTCTCGGGTACCTGCGCCCTTGGTGAAAAGGCCCGCCGCGGCGCGGTGGCCGCCAGTGCGCTATATATTGTTATGGAGTTGGTTTTTTACAAAGCGCAGGCAGATATTGTGGCGTTTTCACTTTTTAAGTGGAATGAGGCGGCCTCCAAAAACCCGGTTTTACAGTATGCGATTATTATTGTTCGCATGCTGCTGGTTATTTTTGCCGCCTACTTTGTAACAGATTCCAACGAAAAGCCACAGCCTGCCCAGGGCAGCGCTGAACAGGAGAAAGACCCGCCTGCCCAAGGCGGCGCCGAAGCGCCGGCCGAAGAGTAGGCCGGGGGAAGAACACTGGAATAATATGTTCACCTTATAAGAAGCCGCCGGGCAGCTGCCCGGCGGCTTCTTGCTGTATACAGCCTCTCGCTTACACGGTTGGCGGGAGGTTGTTTTTATGAAACTGCTTACAAACCCTGCGGGTTTAAACGATACGTGGAAAGCCAAAAAACGAAAAACCGATGGCCCCGCCAAGGCCTGATTTGTTTGAAAGATTGATAGTAGTAAAAATTTTATTGAAAAACAATAAAAAAAGCTTGCAATTCAATAAATGTGTTGCTATAATGAAGGCAGCTTAAAGCAGAGCGGGCCCCATTGCCCGCAATGGGCACAATGGGGCCAAGGGGTTTATTGTTAAAAAGGGCCGTTTTTATTGCCAGGAGGGAAGTTTTACATGTGGAACCAGAAAAGGTCTTTGGCGTTGAGCAAGCTGTTTACGCTACTGTTTATGGCAGGGCTTGCCGCTGTGCTTTTATTTGCGCCCAGGCTTGTAAAGTGGCTTATTCTTTTTTCCATCAATGCAAAGCCCGGCTATTTCTGGTTTTATCTGGCAACCATATACACCGGGGGCGTTTTTGCGGCGGCGCTGCTGTACAACATGTACCGTTTGCTGCACTGCATAGGCCTTGGGCAGGTTTTCACCAATAAAAATGTGGCGTTTCTTCGGCATATCTCCTGGTGCTGTTTTATAGGGGCGGTTATTTGCCTTGTTTCGGGCCTTGGGTACTACCTTCCCTGGCTGGTGGTTGGGGTGGCGGCGGCATTCATGGGCCTTGTGGTGCGGGTGGTAAAAAACATTGTGGCGCAGGCAATTATTTTGAAGGAAGAAAATGATTTTACCATTTAACGGCCCCCTAAAGAAAACACAAGGAGGAATGCAGCGTGCCAATTGTTGTGAACCTGGATGTTGTAATGGCCCAGCGCAAGATATCATCCGGCGAGCTGGCCGAGCGGGTTGGCATTAGCCAGGCAAACCTTTCCATTCTGAAAACCGGCAAGGCAAAGGCCATACGTTTTTCCACCTTGGAAGCCATTTGCGAGGTGCTTCAGTGCCAGCCGGGAGACATTTTAGAGTATAGAACCGAAGAAAAGAAAAACTTTATTCACACCGCCCAGTGGAAGCGGGAGGATATAGAGGCCAAAAAAGAAGAATATCGAAAAACAGAAATATAAATAAAACAAAGAAAAATATACAATGCCAGTGGCTGCACGCAACCACCGTTATTTTCTGTACCCTAAAATAAGGCGGCTGCAAGGTGCTTTTAGAGAAAATTGAAAATAAAGCCCGCTGGTGTTCGTTTTATAAATAAGCCTGAAAGGAGGCCGTTACAATGAATAATAAAGTTTGGAAACGAAGAAACTACTGGTTTGCCGCTATATTTGCGCTGCTTTTGGCCATTTCTATTTTGTTTTTTATTTTGCCCCAGGGCAAAGAGGCCGCACAAAGCATACAAAATATTTTCAGGTGGATGGGCCTTGTTCTGGTGGTAAGCTTCAGCATGCTTTTGGTGGCGGTGTACGCTTCCCGGCAGGCCCGGCCAAAGGCCGGCGGGCAAAAGGCGCTGGCTTTGTTTTGCAGTGCCGCGGCTGTTGGGGCCGGGTTCATTACCACCCTGTGTACGGCGCTGTTATTCACCTGACCGCAGGGTGTAAAAATAAAAATCTTTTGGGCTTACAATGAGGTGCTGTGTATGAACAACAACCAACCCCCCGCCGGAAATACCCCGGCCAACAACCCGGCCAATGCCCCGGCTGTGCCGGCGCCCTGGGTGGCAACACCGCCGCCCGCCGCTTCTGTTTTGCAGCAGGGCGCACAACCCCCCGCTTCGCCGCCCCCTGCCCCCGGGGTTTATGCCCCGCCGGCTTATTACAGCCAGCCAATGGGCGGCTATGGGGCAATGCCGGGCACCATACCCGTGGCAAAACCGGCACAGCCTTTCCATACAACAAAGGCCGACGCATGGCTGGCCGTTGCCTGCTTTGCCCTTGGGTACCTGTTTATACAATGGCTTCTTTTTTCCTGGCAGGGCTGGGGGGTAACGATATTTACCTTTTTGTATGCCGGCACCGTGCTGCTGTACGCAAAGGCAAAGCAGATAAAACCCGCCAAAGCAAGCTGGTATTGGCTTATGGTGCTGCTGTTTACCGGCGCAGCCTACAGCCTTTGGCCCAGCGGCAGCCTTGGCGGCTGGCAGGGGCTTTTGCTGTTCGGCGCGGCGGTGTACTGGGCAGCCTCTTTGTTTGGCGGGCTTTTAGCGGGAAAAAGCAGCAACTACCTGTTTTTAGACGGCATAAACCTTTTGTTTGCGGTTCCCTTCAAAAATTTTGCCTGCGCCTTTAAAGGGCTAAAGGGGTTTTCCGCCCAAAGGCAGCCGGAAGAAAAAGACCGGCGCCGGGTGGTTTTGCGCAGGGTTTTTGGGGTTTTTCTTGGGGCGGTTATTTGCATTCCCCTGCTGGCCATTCTTCTGCCCATGCTGCTTTCCGCCGACGGCGGCAACTTTGCCGCCCTTACCGAAGGCCTTGCCCAGCTGCTGGACAATTTTTTTAACCAACTGTTTGATACAGCCTGGCTGAACCCGGTTTTTATTGTGCTGGCTTTTCCGGTGGGGCTGTATTTGTGCGGCCTTGTGGCGGGGTTGGCGCACAAGCGGTATACCACCGGCATAGACAGCAAAAGGGCGGGCAAAAACATTGCGGGCCTTCGAATATTGCCCACCAGCACGGTGGTTACGGTTTTAACCGCTGTTTCCCTTTTGTACATTGTTTTTATTGCCAGCCAGGCCCCTTACTTCTTTTCCGCCTTTGCGGGAAAAAGGCCCGAGGGCTACGAGGTATATTCGCAGTACGCGGTGTCGGGCTTTTTTGAGCTCTGCCGTATTTCCATTATCAACCTTGGCCTGCTGGTGGCGCTAAACACCTTTTGCCGCATTCCCCGCAGCCAAAGCAGGGTTTTGCGGCTGCTGAATATTGCCCTCGCCTGCCTTACCCTGCTGGTGGTATGCACCGCCTTCAGCAAAATGGCACTGTATATACAGGCTTACGGCCTTTCCCCGCGGCGGGTGCTCACCTGCGTGTTTATGGTATTTTTGGCGGCTGTTTGCATTTTTACCATTGTTTTGCAGTTCAAGCAGTTTTCCATTGTGCGGCTGGCCCTGGTAACGGGAACCGCCATGCTTTGCCTGCTGGGGCTTATTAATATGGACGCCGTGATTGTAAACTACAACGCCGCCCGCTATATAAACGGAACCCTGCTGGAGTTTGATGTAAGTATTGTGTATTCCGCAGATGTCAGTGGCGTACAGGGCGCCTTGGCGGTATACCAAAATACGCAAGATAAAAACCTGAGGCGTAAAATAGCCGAAGCGCTGCAAAGCATACAGCAGCGGGCGGAGTATGACCCGGGGCACAGGCAAAGCCTTTTGTCTTACCAGGTAAGGGGCCTTTCCCTGCCAAACCTTGTTGAATAAAAGCCGCGGGCCGAAAACGGGAGAAACAATGAAAGTAAAAATGCTGAGGGCAAGCTGCCTTTTTAGCCTGTTCTTTCTTTTGGTGGCCATGGCACCCGCCCAAGGCGGCACGGCGCAGCAGGGTAAAATTGTGCAAACCGCAGCGCCAACCCGCTGGGAAATAGAGTATACAATGGCAGGGGGCATGGTTACCCACACCATTCCCTACCCTGAAAACGGCATGCCGTCCTTCAGGGTTATGGCAAACGGCTGCAGGCAGGTGCGGCTTAACACAAGTGTATTGCCGGCTGCTGCAGGGCAAAAAAGGCAAATTTGCCTGACTGTGCATAGCGAATGGGTATTGCAGGGGCGTGTAACGGTGCTTTGGAAGGCGCCCGCCGCCTGAAACTCCAAACCGGGCCTAAAAAGTTTTGAACATTTTTTATGAAAACGTTGAAAAACAGCACATAATACAGCCGGGCGCTTTATAAAATCGCCCGTCTGTTTTGCTTAAAAAACCTGTGTTGGAAAATAACCGTTAAACCGTATGGTGGTGCAAACAATTTAAAAGTCTGTTGTCAGCGCTCCCGGCTTAAAAACCAAAAAAACCCCTGCCAGGGAATGGGTAAAGGTAGAATGTCTCATATATATGTTTATATGTTCATAAAACGCTTGCCACTGTTTGAAAGGCCATTTGCCTTTTTGGGCCGCCATGTTTTTTTCTATGGCAGCAAAAGGCAGCAAAATTGAAAGCAAAGCCAAAAGGCGGGCGGTGTTGTTTCTTTGGCAAAAGCTGCTTTTTCCATGCCGGCCTATGCGGCCCGCTTCCTCTACCGGGCTTTGCCCTGCAAAGCAGCGGCCTGCCATGGTTCAAAGGTATTGCGGCCACCAATTTCTCTGCACAAAGAAAAACCTCTGCGCAGGGCAAACGGCAAAACAATTGCCGCCGCCCGCCCAAAAAAGAAAGGCTTTTTCATTTTTGACCAGCCCAATAGCTGGAAGACAAACGCCCCGCCGAACTGCGCAGCCTATAAAAAAGCCCTGCACGGCAGGCACAAAAACCGGCGCTTGCCCCGCCGGGCGGTGGGTTACAGCGCCAGCCGGCCGTTTTGGCGCAAAAGGTTTGCCAGCAAAATGCCCGAAACCGTTTTGCTGTCGGTAATTTTTCCGTCCAGAACCATTTGGGCGGCCTCCTGCAGGGGAACCCAAAAAATATCCACAAACTCGTCCTCGTCCAGCTTTTGGCGGGCGGGGTGCAGCCCGGTGGCCAGGTAAAGGTAAATAATTTCGGTGCAGTACCCGCAGGTGGGAATAATGCTGCCAAAGTCTTCAAAATGGTCGGCGGTGCAGGCGGCCTCCTCCTCCAGTTCCCGCATGGCGGTGGCGCGGGGCTGCTCGCCCGGCTCAATTTTACCGGCGGGAATTTCCACCAGCTCCCGCCCAAGGGCATAGCGGTACTGGCGCACAAGGGCAACCTCGCCTTTGTGGTTCAGGGCCACAATGGCTGCTCCGCCGTTGTGGTGTACCACCTCGCGGGTAGAGGTGTTCCCGTTTTCAAGCTCTACGGTGTCCACCGTGAGGCGAATTACCCGCCCGTTAAAAATAGATTCAGAGGAAAGTTGTTTTTCAGAATGCTGCGGCATGTAAATTCATCCTTTTTGTTTGTTTATTTGAGTGAAAGGTTCTATGTGTTACCGCAAGGGCTTCGCCATAAGGCCAAAAGGCGGGCCCGTACCGTAATCTTTGAGCGGCGCAAGCGGAACCGCGAGCCAAGGGCGGGCAGGCGGCCTCCAAAGCCGCCCTGCCGGGGCGGTGCCAAAACGGTAATGGCCACGCGGGCGGGCAGCTTTTCCCCGTGCTGGGTGTTAGGGCAAAAGCCGGTGCCCTTTGGCAAAGAACAAAAAAATTTACTTTTTGGCCTTTGGGCGGCCTAAGGTAAAACCCGGCAAAATAAGCAAGGGCAAACAGGCCGCGCCAGCCTGCCTGCAAAAAGGGATGTGCGGCAAGGGCGGCCCGCAGGCTTCGCCCTGTTTTTACAGTATAGCAAAAAATACCAAAACAAAAAAGAAAACATTGACAGGGTGTAGTACAATTAGGGGGAAAGCAAAGCCAGTGTACACCGCCCTTGCCGGTTTTGCTGGCAAACCCTTGGCCAAAAGAAGGCAATGAAGCGCGGCGGCCAAGGGCGCGGGCGCAGGGCGGCTTTTGCAGTTTTCACAAGAAACCAACCGCTTTTTCCCGGTTTTGGTGCCAGTTATGTATTGCACTACGCCCCCATGGGTGTTACAATAATAACAAGCACGCGGCCCACCCAAGGGCATCGTGCGGTTTGTTGTGGTCTCTAAGTGTTTTGTGGGGTCAAGCTTTGGGCAGGATGGTTGGCGCTATATTTCACTTTGGCATATAGGAAACGGAATATATTTCATACTGGAGGAAAGACAATGGCAAGAACCAAAAAAACAATGGACGGAAACACCGCAGCGGCGCATGCCAGTTATGCGTTTACCGAGGTTGCAGCAATTTACCCGATTACCCCGTCCTCCCCTATGGCGGAAATTACAGACACCTGGTCTGCCAATGGCCTCAAGAATATTTTTGGCGACGAGGTAAGCGTAATTGAGCTGCAAAGCGAAGGCGGTGCCGCCGGTGCCGTACACGGCAGCCTGAACGCGGGTGCGTTAACCACCACCTACACGGCCAGCCAGGGCTTGCTGCTGATGATTCCCAACATGTATAAAATTGCAGGCGAGCTGCTTCCCTGTGTTATCAATGTTTCTGCCCGCAGCGTTGCCACCCACGCCCTCAGCATTTTCGGCGACCATTCCGACATTTACGCCTGCCGCCAAACCGGCTTTGCCATGCTGGCCGAAAGCAACCCCCAGGAAGTTATGGACCTTACCCCGGTTGCCCACCTTGCCACATTGAAAAGCCGTGTTCCCTTTGTGAACTTTTTCGATGGTTTCCGCACCAGCCACGAAATTCAGAAAATTGAAACCTGGGACTTTGCCACCCTGGAAAGCATGATGGACAAAGACACCGTTTCCGCTTTCCGCAAGCGTGCGCTGAACCCCGAACACCCCACCATGCGCGGCAGCCACCAAAATGGCGACATCTTCTTCCAAAACCGCGAGGCCGGCAACAAGTACTACGATGCCGTGCCGGGCATTGTGGAGGAGTATATGGCCAAGGTAAACCAAGAGCTTGGCACCGACTATTCCCTGTTCAACTACTACGGCGCCCCCGACGCAGACCGCGTTATTATTGCCATGGGCTCGCTGTGCGACGTGGCCGAGGAAGTAATTGACTACCTCACCGCCGCAGGCGAAAAGGTAGGCCTTGTGAAGGTTCGCCTGTACCGCCCCTTCAGCGCAGAACACCTTGCAAAGGCAATTCCCGCCACCGCAAAGAAAATTGCCGTACTGGACCGCACCAAAGAGCCCGGCGCTTTGGGCGAGCCCCTGTACATGGATGTTGTTACCGCCCTTGCGGGCAAAACCGACGCTGTTATTGTGGGCGGCCGTTATGGCCTGTCTTCCAAAGACACTCCGCCCTCCAGCGTGTTTGCCGTGTATGAAAATCTCGAAGCCGATGCCCCCAAAGACCACTTCACCGTGGGCATTGTGGACGACGTTACCCACCTGAGCCTGCCCGAGCGCTCCGACTGCGCCGACACCACCCCCAAGGGCACCATTTCCTGCAAGTTCTGGGGCCTTGGCGGCGACGGCACCGTGGGCGCCAACAAAAACTCCATTAAAATTCTGGGCGACCACACCGAAAAATTTGTGCAGGCGTACTTCCAGTACGACTCCAAAAAAACCGGCGGTGTTACCATTAGCCATTTGCGCTTTGGCGACAAGCCCATCAAGGCCCCTTACTACGTAAAAAAAGCGGACTTTGTGGCCTGCCATACCCCTGCCTACATTATCAAGGGCTTTAAAATGGTGCAGGACGTAAAGCCGGGCGGCAAATTTTTGATCAACGCCCAGTGGACCCCCGAAGAGCTCAACGAGCATCTTCCCGCTGAAAGCAAGCGCTATATTGCCAAAAACAACATTGAAGTTTACCTTGTAAACGCCATTGACAAGGCCCGCGAAATTGGCATGGGCAAGCGCACCAACACCATTCTGCAATCTGCCTTTTTCAAGCTGGCCAACATCATTCCCATTGACGAGGCCGTTAAATACATGAAGGCCGCCGCCTACAAGAGCTACTCCAGCAAGGGCGAGGCCATTGTAAACGCCAACTATGCCGCCATTGAAGCGGGCGTTGACGCCATTGTAAAGGTGGAAATTCCTGCCGATTGGAAAGATGCACAGGATATTGCCCACACCGATGAGACCCATGGCGGCAAGAAGCTTGTAAAAATGGTTCGCGAAATTATGGAGCCGGTAAACCGCAACGACGGCGACAGCCTACCTGTTTCTGTTTTTGTTGAGCATGCCGACGGCACCTTCGAGCAGGGCGCTTCCGCCTTTGAAAAACGCGGCGTAGCCGTGGATGTTCCCGAATGGGACCCCACCAAGTGCATTCAGTGCAACCAATGCTCTTACGTTTGCCCCCACGCCACCATTCGCCCCTTTGCGCTGGATGAAAAAGACATGGCAGGCGCACCGGCCCACATCCGCACCGCCCAAATGAAGGGCAAGGGTGTTGAAACCCTGCGCTTTGTACAGGCTGTAAGCCCGCTGGACTGCATGGGCTGCGGCGTTTGCGCCAATGTGTGCCCGGCCCCCGGCAAGGCTTTGGTAATGAAGCCGCAGGAGAGCCAGCTGCCCGAGCAGGACGTATTCGATTACTGCGTGGCCAATGTAGGCAAAAAAGACGGCATGATGGCGGAAACCACCGTAAAGGGCAGCCAGTTCAACAAGCCCCTGCTTGAGTTCAGCGGCTCCTGCGCAGGCTGTGCCGAAACCGCCTATGCCCGCCTTGTTACCCAGCTGTATGGCGACCGCATGTACATTTCCAACGCCACCGGCTGTTCTTCCATCTGGGGCGGCCCTGCCGCTACCTCGCCCTATACCGTAAACGGCAAAGGCCACGGCCCCGCCTGGGCAAACAGCCTGTTCGAAGACAACGCCGAAAACGGGTTTGGCATGTACCTTGGCCAGAAGGCCATTCGCAACCGCCTTGTTCGCCTGGCCAAAAGCCTTGTTGCCGACGCCAGCGAAGAAAGCCTGAAAGCCGCCGCCCAGGAATACCTTGACACCTTGAAGGACGGCAAGGCCAACCAGCCTGCCGCCGAAAAGCTGGCGGAGGAAGCCGAGAAGAATGCCGGCAAGTACGACGCCTGTAAAGAAATTGCCGAACAGAAAAACTACCTCTCGAAAAAGAGCGTGTGGATTTTTGGCGGCGACGGCTGGGCCTATGATATCGGCTTTGGCGGGTTAGACCACGTGCTTGCCTCGGGCGAGGATGTAAACGTATTTGTGTTTGACACCGAGGTTTACTCCAACACCGGCGGCCAGGCCAGCAAATCCAGCCAAATTGGCCAGGTTGCCCAGTTTGCGGCGGCCGGCAAAAGCATTGGCAAAAAGAGCCTTGCCGAAATAGCCATGAGCTACGGGTATGTGTACGTTGCCCAAATTGCCATGGGCTCTGACCAAAACCAAACCATTAAGGCCATTGTGGAAGCCGAAAGCTATCCGGGCCCCTCGCTGATCATCGGGTACAGCCCCTGCGAAATGCACGGAATTAAGGGCGGCATGGTGAACTGCCAGGCCGAAATGAAAAAGGCGGTTGCCGCCGGGTACTGGCACAACTTCCGTTTTGACCCCCGCAAGAAAACCGCGGGCCAAAACCCCTTTACCCTCGACAGCAAAGAGCCCACCGGCGATTACCTTGAGTTCATCAACAATGAAACCCGCTATACCCGCCTGAAGCTCTCCTTCCCCGACCGTGCCAACCTGCTGTTTGGCGAAGCGGTGGACCAAAGCAAAGACCGCTACGCTTACCTGCAGCGCCTTTCCAAGCTGTATCAGGAATAAGCAAATCATTAAAAAAACAGGCTTCCAAAAGGAAGCCTGTTTTTTTGTTGATTTTTTTGCTGCCGGGGCAATATTTCTTTGGCGGCAGATATGCTACAATAAAACCATTATCAATGCGGCTTCGCTGCAAACAGGGGGCGCCCAGGCGCCGGGTTTGCAAGCTTTTGCGGGCCGCGTAAAAGTATCAGCTGCATAAAGCAGCGGGGAGGCCATTTTTTTGCAGAGGAAAGAAGAGGCGGTTTTTGTAAACAAAACGGTGATGAACCGGAAAACCACAACCGAAATGCTGCGGCTTACCTGGGCCAAAAGCACGGGTATATTGCGGTATGTGCTGTATGTGCTGGCAGCCTTGGCCGTGGGGTATGGGGTATTTCAGCTTGTAGTG
>JBKEBR010000347.1:0-2005 GCA_047973285.1 Oscillospiraceae bacterium
ACTACAACATCATCCGCCCCCATTCAAGCCTCGGCGGAAAACCTCCCGCGCCACAGTCACTCATCCTTTCCGCCTGACAGAGTAACACATTTCTTGCCGCATTCTTCAAGGGTCGAGATGAACGGCCTACGGCCGCCCTTGAACAATCCACCAAGAAATGTTACGATGTCGTCAAGCTGATAAGGATTTACCCTACCGGATACCGGTCATTACTAACATTGCGACTGGTACAAAAATCGGGGGCAGGTCACAATATAGTCAATATCGCCCCGGCGCTCCGGGTTGGCGCCGTGCCCGCGCAAATCCGGCACTACCACAGTACCCAAGCCGCTGGCTGCAAGTTTACTGGCCATTGGGTGAAACTGCATTCCGTGCCAGCCTGAGCCATGCACTAAAACAATTAAGCGCTCTGTACCGCCCTCATAAAGCCGGTACGGTAAACTGCTGCCGTCGCGCGCCGTGTAGGCAATTGTATCGGGCAGGGTCGAATAATCTGCCTCCATGGCTTCGGCCATGGCAATGCCGCCTGAAACGGTGGGCTGTTCGGCGGGAGCATCGGTAAATATCAAGGTAAAGGCAATGCCAAAGTAAATAACCACTGTAATCGCAACGCTGGTTAGAACCGTTCTAACAACTTTACCCACTTTGGTTTTTTGGGCAGAACCATGAATGCTTTTATCGGCCTCTATTTTATTCAGCTGCATATTGGAACTATGCTTTTTCATCGTCTCATTCCCTCCATGTATAATCCACACATGCAATTGGTTTCATTATATCATTCAAATTGGGTGGCCTCAAGGCGGCAACATTGCGGCTTTGCTTATGCCAATAACAGAAAACAAAAAGGGCCGCCCCAAAGAAAAATTATTACTATATTGTTGGCGCTGGAAAATGCTTTTGCATTCAGGGTTTTCGATGAAAATTCTGGCGGCAAGCACCGAGTTTGCGTTGGCCACAGGTAAAAGGATTTGATTTTAAATTAATCCAAATTTTACCTGTTTTGATGGTGTGCGGCAGGGCGCGTTCGGCGCGGGGGACGGCGCGTTGGCTTTGGCAATTTCTAAAGCGAGGGGCTGCCGCATTTCTCAGGCCTATTTAGCCACCAACATTACGGTGCTGCTGCTGTCTTTAACATACATATCCTTTGGCCGTATTATCTTTTCGCTGATAACGGTTTGCATTTCGTCTCCTCTTATCGAGTTTGTGCAAAATGTGGGGAGAAAAGATGCAAGCCTTTTACAACAGGTAAAAACGCCGGTTCAAAACGGTTTATATCTTCAAACCATTCCTGCGGTTTTGGGGCATATCCGCCCTCTGCTTGCCCATATCCAGCGGGGTTTTTCGTTCCCCAATCGTGAACCGTTTTTTTTATGCTGCATTCCGCCTTAAAAAAGGGCAAGGCACAGCCCGTTTACTTGGCATACGGCGATAAAATATATGGGTATGCCGTGTACCAAAATTTTGACGAATTGAATATGACGCAGGTTATATACCTTGCCATTCTGCCGCAGCACCGCCGCGCCGGGTATGGCGGCCCGTTGTTGCAGGGCATAAAAACACTCACAGGGCGGCCCATTATTTTAGAGGTTGAAAACCCCGAAACCGCAAAAACCCAGGGGAAACCGCCATTAGAGCACAGCGGCTTGCGTTTTACGAGCGCAACAGCCTTACTCTTTATGAAGATATAGCAATAGCGCTTTTTGGCTACCGCATTATGGGCACCCGGCCGCTGCCCGCCAAAAAACCACTTACACAGCTGCGAAAATTGTACAACCGCGCTTACGAATTTCTGCTGGCGGGGGTATTGGTTACCCGCAAAAAGCAGCGTGCCCCTAAAAGCAATGCTTACTGCCTAAACGGCCTTTATACCATTGCCATAGCAGCCCATAACAGGCGTTTTAAGCGCGCCGCCGCTGCCTTGGTAGTGCATTCCCATAGCCTGTGATATTTTGTTCCCAACTGGAATATATTCCCCGCCTCAATGCCGCGCAATACGGCAATGCTG
>JBKEBR010000348.1:0-1676 GCA_047973285.1 Oscillospiraceae bacterium
CAGCATTGCCGCCGGAATGAGCAAACAGGTAAAAACATTGCACACAAAATATGGAATTTCTCCCGAAAAAGCTCTGCGCTCCAGCTTT
Source organism: Oscillospiraceae bacterium (assembly GCA_047973285.1). Taxonomy (GTDB): domain Bacteria; phylum Bacillota; class Clostridia; order Oscillospirales; family Ruminococcaceae; genus JAAYCI01. The sequence goes on from JBKEBR010000348.1 coordinate 89, forward strand.
GACTATCTGCTGGCCGGAATTAAGGGGTAACCCGGCCGGCACATTTAAAAAAACAAAAAAACTTCCGCCTGAAAAAGCTTCAGGCGGAAGAAATGCCGGGGTATTAAACAATAACGGATGTTGCCTCTGGAAACTTTGAAACCGGCCAAACGTAAAAAACAGCGGGCAGCGCTGTTCAAAAGCGCACAAGAGACACACCTCCCTGCACGCGTACCGCGCGGTAGCTTTGCCACCTCCTGTTGTGCGGCAAGGCAGCCCGCAGCCATCAAAAAAGCAACATAAAAAAGGAAAGCAAAAACATGTATTTTGGCACCGCGCATTCCCGCCCGACGGAAAGGCCTGCAACGGAATGGGGGTGCCCGGGGCTATTGCAACAAAAGTTGTTTCAATTTTTGCAGCCCGCCGGCATCCAGCAAAAAATCTTCGTTTATCCGGCCGTCCTTCAAATATAAAATGCGCTGGCAGGCCGCGGCAAGAAATTCAATGTCATGGGAAATTACAAAAATTAACCGGCCGTGTTGTGCAAGGTGATTGAAAACAGAAACAACCTCCCGCATGTTTTTACCGTCCAGCCCGCTGGTGGGCTCGTCAAAAAACAGCACTTTTGCTTCACTTACAGCGGCGGCGGCAACGGTAACCCGTTGTTTTTGCCCGCCGGATAAGGAGAGCGGGTGGCATTCCCCGTAGCTTTCCAGGTTTAACCGGGAGAGGGTTTTTTCTATGGTTGCGTCTATCTCCGCGGCCTTGTCGTTTCCAAATTTCAGTTCATCCGCAACGCTCTCTGTAAACAGCTGGTAATCGGCGTCCTGCATTACAAAATAAGTTTCTTTCGCCCTTTTTTTGCGGGAAAGCGGCTTTTCTTCTATATAAACGGTACCTGCTTTCTCTTTTAAAAGGCCGCACAGCACTTTTACCAGCGTTGTTTTGCCTACCCCGTTTTCGCCGGTAATGCCTATAATGCGGCCATTCCAATGGCCGGCGGAAAAGGAAATTCCCTTCAAGATGGGCTTGCCGTTTATTTCTGCGCAAACACCGTCCGCCTTTATAGAGCACACCGAAGAAGCCTCTTGTGTGCGCGGGCGGCCAAGCACAAGCCTGTCTATGTCAAACAGGCGCAGGCCCTTGCGTTCAATCTCGGCACGGGAATGGGCAAGCGCCTGCGCCCTTGTCCACTCTTGCGCAATGCGCCCGTTTTCCATATATAAAATTCTGTCCGCCAGGTCCATCAGGTAATAAAGGCGGTGTTCAGATACAATAATGGTATGGCCTTCGCTTTTCAGCCGCGCCAGCAGCTGGGTTAGCGTGCCGGCCGCCTGCATATCCAGGTTGGCGGAGGGCTCGTCCAAAACAAAAATCCCGGGGTTCATGGCATAGGCGGAGGCAATGGCAATTTTCTGGCGCTCGCCGCTGGAAAGCTCAAAAATACTTTTGTTTTGCAGCGTTTCTATCTGCAAACGCGCAAACGCATCTCGAACATTTTTTTGTATTGTTTGGGCGGGAAACGCAAGGTTTTCGCAGCCAAAGGCCACCTCGTCTGTGGTGTTGGTGGTAAAAAATTGCGAGCGCGGATCCTGAAAAACCGACCCCA
>JBKEBR010000349.1:0-28028 GCA_047973285.1 Oscillospiraceae bacterium
CCTACGATTTCTCCGACGGCAGCGGCGACGGCCTTACCCAGGCCCGCGCCTACATCATTCAAGACGGCAAACACGTTTTGTACAACGAGTGGAAAAAGAGCCAGTAAAACCGGCGGCCGTTTTACAAACAAAAAAATATTCTGCCAGTAAAGCCGGGGGCGAACGGTTGTTCAACCGGGCACCCCCGGCTTTGCCATGGCAAAATTTACCCGGCAGCCTGCAAAAAGGGGCGCTGCCCCTGCGAAAAGAGGAATTTTTATGATAGTACAGCTTATCATTGGGGCGCTGATGATCGGCAGCGTGTACGGTGTTGTGGGCCTTGGCTACGGGCTGATTTACAAGGCCTCCGGCCTGATGACGCTGGCCCAGGGCGACATGCTGATGCTGGGCGCTTTTTTGGGCATGACCTTTTACAAATATATGGAGCTGCCCTTTGTGGTTTCGCTTTTGCTTACCATGGCCATTATGTTCTGCCTTGGCATGTTTATAGAGCGCTTTATGGTAACCACCCTGCTGAACAAGGGCGCCCAAACGGTATATGTCATTTTGTGCACCATCTCCATTTCCATGATTCTGCAAAACGTTGCCATGCTTGCCTGGGGCAGCAATGTAATGCAGTTTCCGCCCCTGTTCAAAACGGCCACTGTAAATGTTTTGGGCTACAAAATCATTCCCGAAAATATTTTGTGCCTGCTGGTGGGCATTGTGTGCATGCTGGGGCTGCAATTTTTTATGAAAAAAACCCGTTTCGGCACCTCCATGCGGGCCGCCGCGCAAGACGAGCTGGCCGCTTCGGCCATGGGCATTAATGTGCCGGTTACCAAGGGCGCCGCCTGGGGCATTGCCAGCATGCTGGCGGGGGCCATTGGGGTTGTGGTTGGCCCCATTTTCGGGGTGTATATGAGCATGGGCGCCATGATCGGCCAAAAAGGGTTCGCGGGGGCCGTGGTGGGCGGCTACGGCAACATGTTCGGCGCCATTGTGGGCGGCATGTTTTTCGGCTTTGTGGAAACTTTTGTGTCCGCCTACATTACCTCGGTGTACAAAGATTTCATTTCTTTCGGCATTTTAATTGTGGTAATGGTGTTTATGCCCACCGGGCTGTTCCGCGAAGCGGTTATGGAGGATTAGGCGTATGAGCAAACTGTTGCAGGGCATTAAAAGCCGTAAAATAAAGCTGCTGCTGTGGCTTGTGGTGGCCGTTGTCGTGGCCCTTATGCTGCGCGAGCGGTATTTGGCGTTGGTGCTGTGCTTTATCTGCATCAACTCCATTGCGGTAACCGGCCTCGATGTGCTGTTCGGCTATACCGGGCAGGTTTCCTTCGGGCACGCGGGCTACTACGCCCTTGGGGCCTACGGCTCCACCCTTATCACCATGAAGCTGGGCCTTCCCGTGCTGCTGTCCATTGCCCTTGGGGCAATCATTGCCATGGTGTTCGGCATTGTAATTGCCTTTCCCGCCTCAAAACTTGTAAAGCATTTTCTCTCGCTGCTGTCCATTGCCTTCGGCAACATGGTGTTTATGTTCATATCGGGCGCGGCCTGGCTTACCAACGGGTTTTCCGGCATTATGAACATTCCCAAGGTAAATTTGTTCGGCTTTATGGTCGATACAAACCAGCGCTACTTTTTCTTTTCGGCGGTGGTGTTGGCGCTGGTGCTGCTGTGCAAGCACCGCATCATCAAGTCCCGCGTGGGGCGGGCCTTTATTGCCATCCGCGAAAACACCCACGCCGCGGGCGGCATGGGCATCAATGTGCGGCGCTACAAGGTAACCGCCTTTGCCATCAGCGCTTTTTTCACCGGCCTTGCGGGCGCCATGTACGCCCACCTGGTGCGGTTTATCAGCCCCGACACCTTCACCAACACCACCAGCAACCTGTTTATGACCATGCTGCTCTTCGGCGGCATTGCCTCTCTTCTGGGCCCGCTGGTGGGCTCTACCATTCTGGTGCTGGTTACCGAGGTAATGCAGAGCTTTGCAAGCTACCAAATGTTAATATACGCAATATTTATACTTATAGTACTGTTCTTTTTACCCAATGGTATGGTGGGCATTGTGGATACCCTGCGGGCAAAAATTTTGGGTATTTTCAAAAGAAAGAAGGTGGGCTAGCATGCTGGCGCTAAACGCATTAACCATACGCTTTGGCGGCCTTACCGCCGTAGACAATGTTTCTTTTGAAATACCCGCGGGGGCCATTTACGGCCTTATAGGCCCCAACGGGGCGGGCAAAACCACCTGCTTCAACATGATAACCGGGGTGTACAGGCCCACCAGCGGCAAGGTGCTGCTGGACGGGCGGGAAATACAGGGAAAAATGCCCTACAAAATTAACGAGCTGGGCATTGCCCGCACCTACCAGAACATCAACCTGTTCAAAAAAATGACGGTGCTGGAAAACGTTATGGTGGGCTGCCACACCAAAAGCAGGGCGGGGCTGGCCGCGGCCATTCTTCGCACGCGCGGGCAGCATGCCGAGGAAAAAGCGGTTGTGGAAAAATCCATGGAAATTCTGAATTTTATGGAGTTGGGCGAAAAAGCGGGCCTTTTGGCCAGCAGCCTCTCCTACGGCGAGCAGCGCCGGCTGGAAATATCCCGCGCCATGGCGTCGGAGCCGCGCCTGCTTTTGCTGGACGAGCCCGCCGCGGGCATGAACAGCAAGGAAAAGGAAGAGCTTACCGAAACCATTCGCAAAATCAACCGAAAAGGCTTTACGGTGTTGCTGGTAGAGCATGATATGAAGCTGGTAATGAACGTGTGCCAGCGAATTTGCGTTTTGAACTTTGGCAAAAAAATTGCCGAGGGCGAGCCGGAATACGTGCAAAACCACAAAGAAGTTATAGAGGCCTACCTGGGGGGAAAAGACGATGGCGAATAAAGTGCTGGAGGTAAAAGACCTTTATTACAGCTATGGTGAAATTGCCGCGCTTCGGGGCATTTCCCTTGAGGTAAACGAGGGCGAAATCGTAACCCTGCTGGGGGCCAACGGCGCCGGTAAAACCACCACACTGCGGGCGCTTTCCGGCCTTATCGGCAAGGTGCAAAGCGGTGAAATACTGTTTATGGGCAAGCGGCTGAACGGCATGAAGCCCCACGACATTGCGGTTTTGGGCCTGGCGCAGTGCCTGGAGGGGCGGCATATTTTTACCAATCTTACGGTGCGGGAAAACCTGGATATGGGCGCCTACCTGCGCAAAGACAGAAACGGCGTAAAGGAAGACCTTGACTATGTTTTCTCCCTGTTTCCCCGCCTGCTGGAGCGGGAATGGCAGCGCAGCGGTACCCTTTCGGGGGGCGAGCAGCAAATGCTGGCGGTGGGCCGCGCGCTGATGCAGCGGCCCAAGCTGCTGATGCTGGACGAACCCAGCCTGGGCCTTGCCCCGCTGATTATTAAAAATATTTTCGAAATCATCAAAAAAATAAACGCCGATGGAATGCCCATTTTGCTGGTAGAGCAAAATTCAAACGCGGCCCTGCAAATTGCCGACCGCGGCTATGTAATAGAAAACGGCGAAATTGTGCTGGTAGACAGCGCCAAGGCGCTGAAGGAAAACGAAGAGGTGAAAAAAAGCTACCTCGGCGCTTCGTAACCCTAAAACAGCGGAAAGGAAGCTTTATGCATACAACCCCAAACTATGCCGCGCTGCGGCAAACGGCCTGCCGCCTGCGCTGCGAAGTGCTGGAAATGATTGCCAAAGCGGCCTCGGGGCACCCGGGCGGCTCGCTTTCCATGATGGAAATGCTGGTGGCCCTGTATTACCACACCCTGCGGCTGAACCCGCAAAACCCCAAAGACCCGCTGCGCGACCGGTTTGTGCTTTCCAAGGGGCACTGCGCCCCGGCTTTGTATGCCGTGTTGACGGATAAGGGCTATTTCCCCAAAGAAGAGCTTGCCACCTTTCGCCAGCTGGGCAGCCGCCTGCAGGGCCACCCCGACAAAAACAAGCTGCCCGGCGTCGATGCCTCCACAGGCTCACTGGGGCAGGGCGCTTCGGTGGCCGTGGGCATGGCGCTGGGGGCAAAGGCCCTCGGCAATGGCGTGCGGGTGTACAGCATTCTGGGCGACGGCGAATTGCAGGAGGGCCTTGTGTGGGAGGCGGCCATGGCGGCGGCCCACTATAAGCTGGGCAACCTTACCTTTATGGTAGACAACAACAACCTGCAAATAGACGGCACCAACGACGAGGTGATGAGCCTTGGCAATATTGGCGCCAAGTTTGCCGCCTTTGGCTTTGCCGTGCAGGAGGTGGCCGACGGAAACGACATTGAACAGGTAATGAAAGCGCTGGAACAGCCCGCCGGCGGCCGCCCCAAATGCATTGTGGCCCATACGGTAAAGGGCAGTGGCGTTTCCTTTATGGAAAACGTGTGCGGCTGGCACGGCAAGGCGCCCAGCGAAAAAGAGCTGGAACAGGCGCTGGAAGATTTGCGGGGAGGTGGCAGCCAATGGAACGGATAGCCACAAGGGCGGCCTACGGGGAGGCGCTGGTAAAGCTGGGCGCGCAAAACCCCAGGGTGGCGGTGCTGGACGCCGACCTTTCCCACGCCACCATGACGGTGGGGTTTGCCAAGGCCTACCCCAACCGCTTTTTTAACGTGGGCATTGCCGAAGCCAATATGGCCACCATGGCGGTGGGCCTTGCCGAAATGGGCTTTGTGCCCTTTATCAGCACCTTTGCGGTGTTTGGCACAGGCCGCGCCTTCGAGCAGGTGCGCAATTCCATTGCCTACCCGCACTCCAACGTAAAGCTGGCCTTTACCCACGGCGGGGTTTCGGTGGGGGAAGACGGCGGCAGCCACGCCGCCATTGAGGACATAGCCCTGATGCGGGTGCTGCCGGGTATGATGGTGCTGTGCCCCTGCGATGCGGCCGAAACCGAAAAAGCGGTACAGGCGGCGGCAGCCATGGAGGGCCCGGTGTACCTTCGCCTGGCCCGCATGCCGAGCCCCTGTTACGGGGAAAAGCCTTTTACAATAGGCAAAGCCAATGTAATGCGCGACGGCGGGGATGTGGCCATTTTTGCCTGCGGCCTCATGGTGGAAGCGGCCCTTGGGGCGGCTGAAGCCTTACACAAGCAGGGAATAGAGGCGGCGGTTGTTAATATGCACACCATCAAGCCGGTGGACGCTGCCTGCGTGCGCCGCTATGCGGAAAAATGCAAAAAAATTGTAACCCTGGAAGAGCATTCTGTAATTGGGGGCCTTGGCGATGCCGTGGGCGAGGTGCTGCTGCCCGGCGGGGCGGTGCCGCTGCAAAAGCTGGGCATTCAGGATGTGTTCGGTACCTCCGGCAAGCCGGAGGAGGTGCTGCGCCACTACCGGCTAAACGCTCAAAGCGTGGCGGAGGACATTGCGCGTTTTCTCGCCTCGGGGGCAAACCAGTAAGCGGCGGCTCAGGCAAGCCGCCCTGCGGCTGTAAAGCGGCCAGCTGCCCGAGGGGGCCTTGCCGCCCCGCGCCCCAATGCCTGCCGTTTTAAAAAAACAGGCGTTGGCCTTTGCCGCCGCTGCGCCTTGCGGCAAAGCCTGCAAAAGCCAACGCAAAACGCGGCTGGCAGCCGCCCTGTTGCTGTCATCGCTTTGCCGCCCGGTAAAGCCATTGCCGGGGCCTTGGCCCCGCCTTTCATAAAGGCTGCGAATTATAAAAGCTGAAAAAGGCAGGGCCCGAACTTATTGTTCGGTCCCTGCGGCTGTGCGGTTATTTTTTTGCGGCCAGTTCTCCCTCGGCCGTCAATATGCCCGAGGCCGACAGCGCCTGTATAACGGCGGTAAGGCTTTTGTCTATGGCCCAAACGGCGGCGGTGGAAATTTGTACAATTTCCTTTACATGCACATCCTTAATTTCTGCGGTTTCTTCGTTTATTTTTTTGGCCAATTGGGGAATGCTTTGCCGCACGGCAACAGAAGCAATTGCGTACAGGTCTTGCTGTTTCATGTTTTTCTCCTCATTTTATAAGGGGCCCGGGCGGCCGCCGGCCGCGGTGGAATATATGTGCCCTTTACCCGGCGGCTGCGGGGTGCCCCAAAAGGCCGCAGGGCCGTACAGCAAAGGGTTGGTTGTGGTTGCGTTCGGCGAAGATGAAAAATGGAAGGAGAATGGGCACCGGCCAATGTACAAGCTGCCTGCTGCCGCGCCAGTGGCAGAAAAAGAGAAAAATTTCCGCTTTCTGCACCCTGCGCCGCGCCGCTGTTTGCCCGCCCGGCCCGCCTTGCCATCTATCGGCTTGCTTATACCAAAAGACAGCTTTTTTGGCGGAAACCCTTACGAAAATGGCAAAAAAATTTTATATTTTTTGTAAAGAAAAAAAGTGCCCCCGCCGGAAATTTCCGGCGGGGGCGCGGCGTTTTCAAAAAAGCACGAAGCTGCTTTAAAAAGTGAATAAAGAAAAAAGAGGGCTTATAAAAAGAGGCCCCAAACCGGCAGGGTAAACATGGAAAGCACCGTGCTTACAAACACACAGCGGGAGGCAAAATCGGCGTCTCCGTTGTATTTGTCCGCCAGCATGGCGGTGGTGCTGCCCGCGGGCATGGCGTACAACAAAACAATCACCCCGCGCGAAAGCGAGGGAAAGGGAATAAGGCTGAGCACCAGCATGAAAAAGCCGGGAATAAAAATAAGCCGAATGGCCGAATAGTAGAAAAGCTCTTTGTCCAGCAAACCTTTGGAAAGGTTTACCTCGGCCAAAATGGCGCCAATAACAAACATGGCAATGGCGGTGGTGCAGCTGCTGGCGGCGGTAACGGCGCTCAGCACAAAGGCGGGCGGGCGAAAGCCGGTTACCATAAGCACAAAGCCCACCGCCACGGCCACAATGCAGGGGTGGGTGGCCAGCTGCTTGGCAAGGGTTTTGCGGCTGGGCTTGGTAAACAGCGAAAGCCCGGCCGACCACATGAAAAACCGCAGCGGAATAAGGGCAACCGAGGCGTACAAAAGCCCCTCCTGCCCAAACATGCCAAGGGCCAGCGGGTTGCCCATAAAGCCTGCGTTGGAGCAAATGGTGCCGTACTGCAATACGGCGCTTCGGCCGGGGGCCGAGCGCCGGTATAAAAATTTGCTGATGAAAAGGGAAAAAACCTGCGCCAGCGCAGAGGCAACCAGCACCCCGGCGCTGCGCTGCAAAATGTCGGCGTTGAAATCCACCAAAAAGGAGTTGACGATGTTGCAGGGCAGAATAAAGTTGATAAACAGGTCGGAAAGTTTTTTGCGCGCCTCCCCAACCAGTATGCCAAGCTTTGCGGCCAGAAACCCGGCCCCCAGCAAAAGCAAAAGGGTAAGCTGCAGCTCAATCATAGGCCGGCGGCTCCTTCACAAAAAGAGGCAATGCGCAAAAGGCCCTCGTCAATGTCGGCCTCTGAGGCCGCGTAGGAAATGCGAATAAAGTTTTGGCAGTGGGCGCCCAGCCCCACGGCGGGCACCGTGGCAACCTTTTTTTCCTCCAGCAGCTTTTCGGCAAACGCCATGCCGCTAAGGCCGGTGGCCGAAACATCCACCATGGTGTAAAAGGCGCCGTAGGGGCGCACAAAGCGCAGCTTTTCAATTTTTTCAAGGCCGTTCAGCAGCTGCAGCCGCCGTTTGGCAAAGCTTTGCAGCATGTGCTGCACCTGCCGTTCGGTTTCGGGCAGTTCAAGCGAATCGGCAAGGCCCTTTTGAATAAAGGTGGGCGAGCAGGTGGTGGAATACTGGTGCATGCGCAGAATAATGTTGCAAAGCTTTTCACTGGCGGCAAGGTAGCCCAGGCGCCAGCCGGTCATGGCGTAGGTTTTGGAAAACCCGTTGATGATAACGCTGCGCTCCCGCATGCCGGGCAGCCCGGCCACCGAGCAGAACTCGGCCCCTTCGTACACCAGCGAGGCATACATTTCATCCGAAACCACCAGCAAATTGTGCTTTACCGCCAGTTCGGCCAGCCGGGTAAGGCTTTCCCTTGAATACACCGCCCCGGTGGGGTTGTTGGGGTTGTTCAGCACAAGCAGGCGGGTTTTGGGGGTAATGCTTTTTTCCACAAGGGCAATGCTGGGCTGAAACCCGTCCTCCGGCAGCAGGGGAATTTCCACCGGCACGGCGCCGCAAAACAGCACAAGGTTTTTGTAGCTTACAAAAGCCGGGCTGAAAATAAGCACCTCGTCGCCGGGGTCTGCCATGGCCAGCAGCACGTTGTTAATGGCCTCGGCCCCGCTGGAGGTAACCAGAATTTCGGTTTCCGGGTGAAAGGCCTGCCCGGTTTGCGCCAGCAGCAGCCGGCTGATGGCGCCCCGCAGGGAGGGCAGCCCCCGGTTCGAGCCGTAGTGGGTGTGGTTCTCCTCCAGGGCCTTTATGGTGGCCTCTTTAATGGGGGAGGGGGTGTTGAAATCCGGTTCACCGGCGCTGAAGGGAATAACGCGGTGGCCCTGCCCGCGCAGGGCGGCGGCGCGGTCCAGCACGGCGCGAATGGGGGAGGCGGCCATGCGGCGCACCCCCGCCGAGCCTTCAAACAGTTGCTGTGGCATTGCAAACGGCTCCTTATCAAAAAGAATGTCGGCAAACCCGCAAAGGGGTTCAGGCAAGGCCGGTGGCCTCGTTGGCGCATTTGCCGGTTTGGGCATACTGGGCAAGGTTGCCCAGGGTAACCTCAATCATGCTTTCAATGGCCTTGTCGGTAAAAAAGGCCACATGGGCGCTGTACAGGGCATTCGGGTGGGCAATCAGGGCGGCCAGGGTGGCGTCCAGCGTTTCTTCCGGCGCCAGCTTGCGGCGCACAAACCCGGCCTCATTCTCGTACACATCAAACCCAAACCCGGCAAGGCGGCCGCTTTCCAGCGCCTGCAAAACATCCCGGTGGTTTACAAGGCCGCCCCGGGCGGCATTTATAATGTAAGCGCCCTCGGGCATGGTGGCAAGGGTGTCGGTGTTCACAAACCCCTGGTTTTCGGGGGTGAGGGGGCAGTGCAGAAAAACAAGGTCGCTTTGGGCAAACAGCTGTTTTGGCTGCACATAAGGTATTATACCGGCAAGCGAGGGGTTTGGATAGGGGTCGCTGGCGGCAACGGCGCAGCCAAAGCCCTGCAAAAGCTTTATGGTGGTGGCGCCAATGCGCCCTGTGCCCATAACACCCACCTGCAAAGCGCCAAGCTCGCGCCCCTTCAGCCCGGCCAGCCGAAAATCTCGCTGCTCTACCATATGCACCGACTGCTTGGTGCGGCGCAACAGGCAAAGGGCTGTCATAATGGCAAATTCGGCCACGGCGCTGGGGGAATAGTACGGCACGTTGGCCACCCGTATGCCGTTTTCGGCAAGGGCCTTTAAATCCAAATGGTCGGTGCCCGCCGCCCGCGAAACCACAAAGCGCACGCCGTTTTCGGCAAGGCCCTTTGCCATGGCGGCGTCAATGGGGCAGGAGGTAAGCACCCACACCGCGTCGTAGCCTTTGGTAAGGGCCAGGTTTTCTGGGGTGAGGGGGCTTGGCACAAAGTCCATGGTAAAGGGGTAACGGCTTGCAACATCCTTAAAAAAAGGTTCTTCGCTTTTTAAAGCGCAAAACTGGAGAGCTTTTAACATAACGCCACTTCTTTCGGGTTTTTATGCGCCAATGCCTTTGCCGGCCTTGCAGTTTTGGGGCTGGTTTACCGCAAAGCTGGGTTTTTTTCCATCCAGTGCTTCAATTACGCCCATGGCGGCATACAGCGACATGGTGTCTACCGCGCTGTGGGTAAAGGCGGCCACATGGGGGGTAACCAAAATATTTTCGCTGTGCAGTAGCGGGTCGGCAGGGTCGGGGTAGCCGCCCACGAACACATCCAGCGCGGCCCCGGCAATTTTTTTGCTTTCCACCGCCTTGTACAGGGCGGCATTGTCAATTACTTCGCCGCGGGCGGTGTTTACCAAATAGGCGGTGGGCTTCATAAGTGCAATTTTTTCGGCGCTGATCAGGTTTTCGGTGCCGGGGGTAAAGGGCACGTGCAGCGAAACAAAGTCGGCCTTGGCCATTACCTCGTCCAGGTTTGCGGTAAGGGTAATATTTTCGCCAAGGGCGGGGCCCTCGCCGGTGTAGCCGCGCTTGTAGGCCAATACCTGCATGCCAAGGGCGGCGGCCTTTTGCGCCGTAAGGCGGCCAATGTTGCCAACCCCCACAATGCCAAGGGTCTTGCCCTTAATGTCGCCGCCCAGCACCCGGCTGATGCCCCAGTTGCCCGCCTGCATGTGGTTGTGGTACAAAACTAGGTGCTTTGCCAGCGCCAAAATAAGCGAAAGGGCAAATTCCGCAACCGAGTTGGAGTTGGCCCCCGGGGTGTTGGTAATGTAAACGCCAAGCTCGGTTGCCGCCGGAACATCAATGTTGTCTACCCCAACGCCGTGCATGGCAACTACCTGCAATTGGGGGTTTGCCTGTAAAAGGCTGCGGGTAATTTCGCCGTTGCGGGTTAAAATGGCGTCGCACCCGGCGGCCTCGCGGGCAATAATATCTTCGGCCTTGCCGCTGCCATCCACAATTTCGCAGTTGTTCTGCAAAAGATGGTTGTAGCCGGTTTCGCTTATTTTTTCTGTAACCAATACTTTCCGAGCCATGACAAAATCTCCTTTGTCTGATATAATCCCTATAAACCTGCCTGCATTTTTTTGCGTGGTTCGCCATTGAACCCGCGAAAGCATAATGGGGTAGTTACAGTGTACCGCAGTGCGGGAATTTGTTTCAATCGACGAGATGTAGGGGAAATTATCGCACATACGGACAACATGTCCAGGCCAATTTTAGAGGGTGGTGCTTTGCAATGAGTTTTTTGGTGCGCATGATTCTGGAAAAAGATCTACTGCCGGGAACCCGCCTTGCGGCGGGGGAAAAAGGGCTGGACAGGGTGGTAACCTGGGTGAATGTTATGGAAATAATGGACGCACCCAGCTCCATTCAAAAAGGGGAGATGGTGGTTACCACCGGCTACCACCTGGATAAAGAAGAGGCATACGGCGGCATTATTGCCCGCCTTAAAAACCGCGGCGCCGGCTGCCTTGGCATACAAACCGGGTATTACATAGAAAAAATACCACAGTATATTCTGCAAGAGGCCGAGGCCGAGGATTTCCCGGTGCTGGAAATACCCAAGGAATACACCTTTTCCAACATTCTGCACACCCTGCTGGACACCATTGGCTACAACCCAAATGGCAAGCAGGAGGGGGAATTCAACGTTCTGGCCGCCAATGTGGCGGCGCTGGCCGCCGGGCCATGGAGCGCCACCCAAAACGAAAGCGACTGTAAAACCTATTTGCTGCTGGTTTCCCGCGCGCAGGGGCTGCAGGGCAAAAAGGGCAAGCTTTCCACCAAAGACCTGCGGGAGCTGAAAACCCTTTTGCAGGGCTATAACCCCAGCCTGCTGGAGGAGCTGAACGGCGACGGTAAGGTGGCCTTTGCCCTTGTCATTGCCCCCGAGGCCATGGAAGAGGCCGTTTTCGATTTGACCACACTGGTAACAGGGCTGTTCGAGCGGGAGTCGATCAGCCTGTATATTGGCATTGGTGCGGCGGAAGCGCCCGACCATTTGTCCATTGCCCTGCAGGAGGCAACCGAGGGCATTCGCATTTTGAAAAAGATAAAGGCAAAGCGGGGTGTTTGCCCCTACTGGAACCACACCTTTTTTGAGCTGTTTGAAAACATCCATTTTAACAACCAGCTGTTTTTGCTGGGCTACCGCCCGTTGCAGCTGCTGTTTGAATACGACAGGCAGTACCAGCGCGACTATGTGCGTACCCTGCGCATGTGCCTTGCCAACGAGTGCAACATGGCAAAATCGTCGGCAAGGCTGTTCATTCACAGGCACACCTTGAACAACCGGCTCATGAAAATTAAAGAGATCAGCGGGCTGGACCTTGGCGATTATTATGGCCGCCTCTACCTTTCCCTCACGCTGCTCATTCACGACCTGTACGCAATTTAACAAGCCGGGCAGGGGTTATTCAACGTCCTGCAAGGCATCGTAGGCTTCTTCCCCGGTGCGTATTTTAACTACATTTTCGGTGTCGTACTGGAAAATTTTGCCGTCGCCGATGTGGCCGGTGCCCAGCACCCTTTTGGCCGTTTCTATTACGGTGCGCACCGGCACCTTGCACACCACAATTTCCACCTTAATTTTGGGCCGCACGTTAATTTCCACCGGCGAGCCGCGATACAGTTCGGAAGCGCCTTTTTGTATGCCGCAGCCCATTACGTTGTACACCGTCATGCCGGTAATGCCAATGGCGTACATGGCCTGCTTCAGGGCTTCAAACTTTTCGGGGCGGGTTACAATGGCAACGGTGGTTATTTTAAGGGGCGAGGGCTCGGCGGCGGCCGGTGCGGGCGCCGCGGGTTTTTCCGGCCCGCCCGGTATGGGGAAGGCCGCTGCGGGCACTGCCTCCTCCGCAGAGGAGTAGGCCAGGTAATTGTCGGCCGCGTAGGGCATCAGGTTGCACTGCCCAATCAGGCCGTGCTCGCTCAAATCAAGGCCCTCCTGCTCGGCCTGCGGGGCAACCCGCAGGGGAACCAGGCGGCCAATGATGAACAGGCAAGCAAGGGAAAGCAGCAGTGTCCAGCCAAAAATGACGGCGGTACCAAGGGCCTGCACCCCCAAAAAGTAGGGCTCGGCCCCGGTGCCGAAAAAGCCGGTGAGAACGGTGCCCACAATGGCGCAGCTGCCGTGTACGCTAATGCTGCCAACGGGGTCGTCTATGCGCAAAAAGCTCTCTACAAAATCCAGCCCTACAATCATCACCAAAACCGCAACAAGGGCAATAACAGCCGCGCCGAAGGGCGAAATAATGTCGCTGCCCGCGCTCACCGCCGCAAGGCCGCCCAGCACCCCGTTAAAGGTAATGGTAACGTCGCTGGCGCCGTAGCGAATATGGGTTACAATAAAGGCCGAAATGGTTGCAACCAGCAGAGCCACCACATTGTTCATCATAATTTTGGAGAGCACCTCGGTGGCCTGCCCTGCCCGCAGCACCGAAAGCACGGTGGTAAACACCACCCAGCAGGCGGCAATAATAAATACGCCAAGGGCGCTGGAGGAAACGCTGGCGCCAAGAATGGCCCGGGGCTTTTTGTTGGCACCGTATTTTTCAGCGCGGGGGCCAACCATTTTGGCGGCGGCAAGGGCGGCCGCGCCGCCGGTAAGGTTTAAAAGGGCCCCGCCCTGGTCGTGGAAGCCAAGCAGGTACAGCCAGCCGCCGGGCTGCGCCCAGTGGGCGGCCACCGGAAAAATAAAACCGCACAGCACAATGGAAAAAATGCAGAAGGGACTAAAGGCGCCGCGCTCTGCAATGGCGCCCGAAACAATGGCCAAAATGGTGGAACAGAAGAAGGCCAGCAGGCAAACCTGCAAATACAAAGGCAGGCCCCCGGTGTAGTTCAGCTGCAAAAAGGGGTCTGGCCGGCCAATAAAGGGGTTGCCATTGGGCCCCATAAAGCCAAACCCGAACAAAATAAAGGTAAGGCTGCCAATGGCAAAGCAAACCAAATGCTTAATCATGGCGCTTCCCGCGTTTTTGGAACGGGCAAACCCTTTTTCCAAAAAGGCAAACCCCGCCTGCATAAAGCACAGGGCCCCTATGCCCAGCACACCCCATAACGAACTGACTGAAATGTCCATTGTATTCCTCCTCATAAGGCTCTTTATGCAAAGCTTGCCGCCATAAAGAAACAAGAGGCCCGCGGAAAAACCGCGAGCCTCTTTGCTTTCCACAATTATAGAGAGCGCCGTTTTTTTTGTCAACGTTGGGCCCCAAAATCAAAAAAAGGCTGTACAAAGGCATTTTTATGCGCCGAAATGACAAAAAAGTTAAGTTTTTGACGAATATGGAGCCCTTGATGGCCGATATTTGGACATTTTGTCCAAATATCACTGTGCCCAATTGACAGCCACCTTTTCCTCTGCTATCATTCAGCACAAGCCAAGCGCCGCATTTGAATGCAGCGGCAGGGCCTGGGCCGGCATGGGTTTGGCAGGCGCAACCCCCTTCTTTATGTGCCCACAACAGAAGTATGGCTTTTGTATTTCAATGGAGAGATACCCTTTTTGGGATCTCTCTTTTTTTGTAAAGGAGTGGCTGGGCTTTGGAGAACACCATTTTAAGCGTAGATAACCTGAGCACATCTTTTTATTTGCGCGAAGGGGAAGTACCGGCGGTAGACGATGTCAGCTTTTCTGTTAAAAAGGGAGAGGTTATTGCGCTGGTAGGCGAAAGCGGCAGCGGAAAAACCGTTACGGCGCTTTCACTGCTTCGCCTTGTTCGCTGGCCCCCGGGCCGCATTAAGTCGGGCAGGGTGGTGCTGGACGGCGAGGATATTTCAAATTACAGCAACCGCCAAATGCGCAGCATACGCGGCAAGGGCGTATCCATGATTTTGCAGGAGCCCATGTCCTCGCTCAACCCGTCTCAAACGGTGGGCGAGCAGATACGCGAGGCCATTGTCATCAACCAGGGGCTGCACGGCGCCGAAAGCAAAAAGAAAGCGGTTGAAATGCTGGAGCTGGTGCGCATACCCGCCCCCGAAAAACGCTACAACAACTACCCCCACGAGCTTTCGGGCGGGATGAAGCAGCGGGTAATGATTGCCATTGCCCTTTCCTGTCGGCCCAAAGTGCTGATTGCCGACGAGCCCACCTGCTCGCTGGATGTAACCATACAGGCCCAAATTCTGCGGCTGATGAAGCAGCTTCGCAAAGAGATAGAAACCACCATTCTCTTCATCACCTCCGACCTTGGCATTGTGGCCGAAATGGCCGACAGGGTGGCAATTATGTACGCGGGGCAAATTATTGAGCTGACCAACGTGTTCAGCCTGTATGAAAAACCGGCCCACCCCTACACCATCGGCATTCTCTCTTCTATATTAGACCTTAAGTCCGGCGGGCAGCTAAGCGTAATAGCGGGCAGCCCCCCAATTTGCTGGATTTGCCCAGCGGCTGCCGTTACCACCCCCGCTGTGCCTACTGCCAGGATATTTGTAAGGAAAAGGTGCCCGAATACCGAAAGCTGGATGACAGCGGCGAGCACTGGATCCGCTGCCATTTCCCCAAAATATAGTTTTACAAAACAGCTGCCGCACAATGCCGGTGCGGGCCCCCTGGCCCGCAGGGCAAAAATGCCGCAAAGGGAGAAAGCCTCATGGGAATGAAAAAGTACATTGTACAGCGCCTTTTGTTTACGGTTGTGGTAATTTTCGGCATTTCCATTCTGGTGTTTTTTATCACCCACATGGTGGGCAACCCGGTGGATATTCTGCTGCCGCTGCAGGCAAGCGCCCAGCAGCGGGCCGAGCTTACCCACACCCTGGGGCTGGACAAACCGCTGTTTGAGCAGCTGAAGGATTACCTGCTGAACCTGGTGCGGCTGGACTTTGGCACCTCCTGGTGGCAAAACGTGCCCTGCATAGACTTGATTTTTAAATTTGTGCCCGCCACCCTGCTGCTGGTGGTAAGCGCCTGTGTATTGGCCTGCGTTATTGCCATTCCCCTTGGCATATTGGCGGCTTTCAAGCAGGGCTCTTTGCTGGACAGGGTTCTTTCCGGCACCTCGCTGATGGGCATTTGCCTGCCCCCTTTCTGGATTGGGCTGATGCTGATGCTGGTGTTTGCGGTAAACCTGGGCTGGTTTTATACCTCGGGCATGGGCACCTGGCGGCATTTGGTGCTGCCGGCGGTTACCCTGGCCTTTTGCCCCGCGGGCCATTTAAGCCAAATTGTGCGCTTTGAAATGATTCAGCAAATCAATTCCATGTACGCAACAACGGCCCGCATCAAAGGGGTTTCCGAGGTGGTGGTGCTGTTCCGCCACGCGTTTAAAAACATTATGACCTCTACCCTTACCATGATAGGCTCCGACTTTATCGACCTTATGGCGGGGGCCAGCGCAACCGTGGAGGTGGTATTTGGCTGGGCGGGCTTTGGCAAGTTAATTTCAGGCACCATAGAAAACCTGGATTTTCCGCTGCTGCAGGCCGAGGTGTTTTTTGTGGCGGTGTTTGTGTGCCTTGTGAACCTTCTGATTGATATTTTGTACGCCGTCTTCGACCCGCGAATTCGGTATTAAGGAGGAAAACGGATGACAGGGGAAATGGTACAAAATGTGAAGGCGCGCAAAAAGGTTTCGTTTTTAAGGCGCTTTAAAAGCAATAAAGGGGCCCTTGTGGCACTGCTTGTTCTCATCATTATTTTTGCAATGTCGGTGTTTGCACCCATTTTTTCAACCTACGACCCCGCCACCACCAGCCTTTCGGAGCGCCTGAAAGCCCCCTCGCTGGAGGAAGGGTTGAAGGGCAGCGGCTTTCCCCACTTTCTTGGTACCGACCAACAGGGCCGCGACGTGTACAGCCGCCTTGTGTACGGCAGCCGGGTTACCCTAAAGGTTGGCTTTGTGGTGGCAAGCTTTGGCGCCGTTGTGGGGGTGGTTTTGGGCATGTTTGCCGGGTACTTCGGCGGCTGGGTAGACATGTTTATTATGCGCCTTGTGGATATTTGGGCTTCGTCCCCCACCTTTTTGGTGTCGCTGGCCTTTGTAATGGTAATGGGCCCGGGCGAGCTTACCCTGATCATTGCCTTTTTGTTCAACAGCTGGACGCTGTTTTGCAAAATGGCCCGCAGCCAGGTGCTTACCCTGCGCAGCTCCACCATGGTGGAATCGGGCCTTGCCATTGGGGCGGGCACCAGCCGGGTGCTGTTTCGCCACATAACCCCCAACATTATTTCGCCGCTGATTACCACCTATGTTTTGCAGCTGGCAAACTACATCAACGCCGAGGCAAACCTTAGCTTTCTTGGGTTTGGCGTGCAGCCGCCCGCGGCCTCTTGGGGCCTTATGATTGGGGACGGCCGCCAGTACATTACCACCGCCTGGTGGATTGTGTTTTTCCCGGGGCTTATGATTGGCATTACCGTGCTGTGCCTGAATATAGTGGGCAACTGGGTGCGCGAGGAGTTTGACCCGCTTTCAATTAAGCAGTAAGGGGTGAGGGATAAAATGGATACGCCAAAAAAAGAAACGGAAAAGACCCCGCTTGTTTCCATACGCAGGCTGAAAAAATATTTTCCCATTGGCTCGGGGCTTATTCGCAAGGCGCGCTCTTATGTGCACGCCGTAGATGACGTAAGCATCGACATTCACGCCGGGCAAACCCTTGGCCTTGTGGGCGAAAGCGGCTGCGGCAAAACCACCATTGGGCGGCTGGCCCTGCGGCTTTTGCCCAAAACCGAAGGCACTGTGCTTTTTGAAGGGGAGGACATTTACGGCTTCAATAAAAACCAGGAAAAAAACTTCCGGCAGAAGGCCCAGCTCATTTTTCAAGATTCCTTCAGCTCTTTCGACAGCCGCGACACCATTGGCAAAATTATTGGCGAGCCGCTGCTGGTGCATAAGGTTGCCAAGGGCAAGCAGCTGGAAGAACGGGTGGCCGAGCTGCTGAACACCGTGGGCCTGAAACCGGATTTGATGTACGAATACCCTCACACCCTGGCGGCCGGGCAAAAGCAGTGCGTGGGCATTGCCCGCTCTATTGCGCTGAACCCCAAATTTGTGGTGGCAGACGAGCCCATTTCCGCGCTGGACGTTTCGGTGCGCGCCATGGTGCTGAACCTTCTGAAGGAATTGCAGGCCAGCCACAACCTTACCTATATGTTTATCTCCCACGACATTCGGGTGGTGCGGTGGCTTTCCTCCCACATTGCAGTGATGTATGTGGGCAAAATGGTGGAATATGCCCCCACCGAGGAGCTGTTCAAAAACCGCCTGCACCCCTATACCGAAGCCCTGCTGTGCGCGGTGCCAATTGAAAACCCCCGCCACCGGGACATTGAAAAAGAGATTTTGCTGGGCGAGGTACCTTCACCGGTAGACCCGCCCCCCGGCTGCCGTTTTGCACCCCGCTGCAAATATGCAACCGAAATGTGCCGCTATGCCGAGCCGCCCCTGGAGGAGAGAAGCCCGGGGCACTGGGTGGCCTGCTTTGCCGATTACCACGGCGAAACGCCGATTGACTAAGCTTGTTTGTGCTTTTGTGCCAAACCGCCGGAGGTTGAGAAAGAGGGGAATTTCCAAGCGGTGTTTGCCGCCAAACAAGGTTTAGAACCGAACATTGCCCTGCACACCGGCAGCGGCAAAGCGGTTGTAAATAAAACAAGCCAAAAAGGAGTTGTTTGAGGATGAAAAAAAGGTTGCTATCTGCGGTGATGCCTTTAACCATGTTGGTTACCACGCTCACCGCCTGTACCGGGGGCGGTACAAGCAGTTCTGGTGCTGCTGGCAGCACTGCAAGCGCAGCAGGGGAGGCCAAAACCTCGCTTGTTCTGGCATTGCAGGGCGAACCCACCACGCTGGACCCTCAGTATGCCGACGACACCAACATGAATATGGTGGCCTGGCAGGTGTACGACACGCTGGTGCGCTTTGACGGCGACACCCTCGAAATTGAACCGGTTCTCGCAACTTCTTACGAAGCTGTGGAAGACACGGTGTGGGAGTTCAAGCTGCGCGAGGGCGTAAAGTTTTCCGACGGAACCGATTTTACCGCCGAAGACGCCGCCTGGTCGGTAAACCGCATTATCAGCACCGACTACGGCTCGCAAATTGCCAGCGACTTCGAAACCATTGAAAAGGCCGAGGCTGTGGATGCAACCACCATCCGCATCACCACCAAAGAGGCCGACCCCATTCTGCTGAAACGCCTTACCAAGCTGGCCATGGTTTCCAAGGCTTTCACCGAGGGCAAATCCAACGAAGAGCTCACCACCGTTGCCAACGGCACCAGCGCCTACAAGGTGGACGAATGGGACCGCGGCAGCAGCATTACCCTTTCCTACAATGAAAACTACTGGGGCGAAAAACCCGCCATTACAAACGCCACCTACCGTTTCATTGAAGAATCCAGCACCCGTGTGTCGGCGCTGCAGTCCGGCGAGGTAGATTTTGCCGTGAACATGCTGCCCGAGTACATCGACATGCTGCCCAAGGTGGTTTCGGGCCGCGGCCTTGAAAACTACTTCATGCGCTTCAACATGATTGACGGCATTATGACCAGCAAAGAGCTGCGCCTTGCCGCCAACTACGCCATCGACAAAGAGGCAATTGCCACCGAGCTGTTCGGCGGGTACGCCACCCCGGAACCCGGCCAGATTGACCGCGAGGGCAACACCGGCTTCACCGCCGACTTGGAGGCCTACCCCTACGACCCGGACAAGGCCCGCGAGCTGATTGCCGCCGCCGGCTACAACGGCGAAACCATTGAAATTATCTCGGAAAAATCCCGCTGGCTGAAAGACGGCGAAGTAACCGAAGCGGTTGCCGCCATGCTGCAGGAAGTGGGCCTGAATGTACAGGTTAAGTTTGTAAGCTGGAACGAATGGCTGGACACCCTGTTCGACAAAACCAAAACCCCCAGCCTGCAGTTCAGCAGCACCAGCAGCGACTACATGGATGCGGGCCGCACCTACAACAGCTCGGTGCTTTCCACCGGCACCCAGAGCGCGGTAAGCAACCCCGTGTGGGATGCGCTTATTCAACAGGCGAACTATGAAATGGATGCCGAAAAACGCCAGGCCATCTTCGATGAGCTGAACCATGCCCTGTACGAAGACCCGCCAAAGCTGCTTTTGGTAAACGTAGACAGCATTACCGGCGTTGCCGAAAACCTGGAATTCACCTTCCGCAACGATTGCAGGGTTTACCTGAACGAGCTGTATTTTAGCTAATCAATAATGTTTCGGCAGTAAAAAACAAACCGGGGCCGGCAGGGGAGTGAAGTGGCATGGGCAGAGAAAGCATTTTTATGGAGTGCTCTTTTTCGCACAGGCTCAATAAAATGGGCTGTATGTATGTGCGCCCTGCCGCCACCACCCTTGCCGACCCCGATTTATATTTTTTGTGCCAGTATACCTGCGGTTTGCTTACCGAAAAACGGTTTGCCTTTGTAATGGCGCTTGCCCTGCAAAAGCAGATGCAAACGGGGGCGGCGCTGCGGGAATTTTTTGAGGACCCCGCGGCCGAAGGCAGCCCCATTGAAATGGAAATTGCAACGGGCGGCGTTACGCAAATGGCCTTCAGCGCTTCGCTGGTGCTAAGCGAAAAAATGCCGTTCCGGTTTGGCTATATTGGCTTTGGTTATTTTTTTGGCCGCCGCAAGCTGAACATTTGCGCGGCGCAGTCTTTCTATTGCCTGCTGCATACCCTTTACAACCTTTTCAAACAAGACGAACAAAAGCTGGAGCGCCTGTGGCAGGCGTGTTCTGTGCTGGGCGGGCTACCGCTTGGCTCTGCCCTGTATAAGGGCAACAGCGGGCAGGTGGCACTAAAGGTGTACAACGATATCTTGCAGGGGGCGGGTGCCCCCGGGGGCGCATAAACAAAAGGGGAATTTACGGGCCCGGCGGGTTTTGCACAGGCTGCTGCTTTTTTGCAGCCTGCCGCAAGCCGGGCAAAGGTTTTTTGCCGCGTGTTCCTTTTAATAATAAAAAGCCCCAGGCAAAAAGGCAGGTGGTATTTATGGCAGCGGCATTAAAAAAACAAAGCGATTTGACAACCGGCCCCATTGTACAAAAAATTGCCCTGTTTGCCGTGCCTGTTATTTTGGGCAACATGTTCCAGCAGCTTTACAACACCACTTCGGCGGTAATTGTAGGGCAAATGATCGGCACCGAGGCGTTTGCCGCCATCAGCGTGGCAAACCCCATTATGTCGGTGCTTCTGTTTTTTCTGGTGGGCATTTGCATGGGGGTTTCGGTGCTGCTTTCGCAACAGTACGGCGCCCACAACACCAAGGTGTTTCAGGCCCAGTTTTCCACCGCACTTATTGGCGGCAGTGTTTTTACCGTGGTGCTGTCGGTTGTGTTTGCGGCGCTGGCGCGGCCTATTCTTATTTGGAACAACACCCCCGCCGAGCTGTTAGAGCCCGCCACCATTTATTTAAGCATTACCACCGGGTTTATGCTGTTTCCCTTTTTGTACAATTATTTTGCCAACGCGCTGCGCGCCATTGGCGACGCAACCATGTCGTTTGTGTTTTTGGTGGTTTCCTCTGTTTTGAATATTGTGTTTACCATTGCGCTTGTATACGCCGGGCTTGGCGTGGCGGGCGCAGCCATTGCCAACGTGGTGTCTCAGTTTGTTTCGGCCCTGCTTACGGCGGTGTACATGCACAAAAAAGTGGAAATGCTCTCGCTAAGCCGCAAAAACATGGTGTTCGACAAAAGCCTTCTCAAACAAACCATCTCCTTCAGCTGGGTTTCGGCCATGCAGCAAACGGTGTTGTACCTTGGCCGCATGCTGATGCAGGGCTCGGTGAACCGCCTTGGCACCGACGTAATTGCCGGGTACAACGCGGCGCTGCGCATAGAGGCGTTTTTCTTTGCGGTAAGCGATGGTTTTTCGGCGGCGCTTTCCACCTTTGCGGGCCAAAACAAGGGTGCGGGGCAGCCGGTTCGCGTAAACAAGGGCTTTTTATACACAGTGGGCCTTACCGCCGGGTTTGCCGTTTTGTTCGGCGTGGTGTTTTTTGCCTTTGCCCGGCCCTTTGTAAGCATATTCTTGCCAAACCCGCAGGAAACGGTGCTGGGCGCGGGCCAGTCTTACCTGCAAATTATGGCGTTTTTCTATATTATTTGCGGCACCATGGCCATTTTCCAAAGCTTTTTCCGGGGGCTTGGGCTGCTGCGCATTACCATGGTGGCCACCTTTTCGCAAATTACCATTCGGGTGGTGCTGGCCATGGTGTTGGTGCCCTTCTACGGCGTTGTGGGCATTTGTATGGCGGTTATTGCGGGCTGGTCGGCCGTTCTGCTGTATGAAGTCATCTGCCTGAAATGGTACTATAAAACAAACCCGCTGCACGCGTAGGCGCCCGGCATACGGCGGCCTGTGGCGCTTTGCGCCGGGCCTTAACGCACAGCCGCAAAGCCGTTTGAAGGAGGAAGAGGGTTGGGGTACGAAACACTAGCCAGGGTAAGCCTTGCAACACTGCCCACACCGCTGGAGGAGCTTGCGGGCCTGCGCAAAAAAATAGGCGGCCCCCGCGTTTTTATGAAGCGGGACGACCTTACCGGCCTGGCCCTTGGGGGCAACAAGCTGCGCAAGCTGGAATTTTTGCTGGGCGACGCCCTGCAAAAGGGCGCCGATGTGGTGATTACCTCAGGCAGCTTGCAAACCAACCATGGCCGCCTTACCTCGGCCGCCTGCGCCAGGCTGGGGCTGGAATGCTACCTTGTGCTTACCGAAGCAGACGACGGCCGCTACCAGGGCAACCGGGTCATTGAATATTTTTGCGGCGCCCACGAGGTGTTTGCCCCCTTCGACAAAACGGTAGAGCCCGCCCGCCGCGCCAAAGAGCAGCTGCGCGCCGGAGACGCCTGCATAGAGGCGCTTGTGCAAAGCCTTATGGCACAGGGCAAAACCCCCTATGTAATTCCGCGGGGCGGGCGCTCGCTGTACGGCACAGCCAGCTACTGCGCCGCCATGGCCGAGCTTGCCCTGCAATGCGGCGAGCGGGGGCTTGCGCCCACCACGCTGTTTGTGCCCTGTGCCACCTCCAGCACCATGACGGGCATAAGCCTTGGCAACCGGGCCGCCGGTATCAACGCCCGGGTTTTGGGGGTTGCCCTTTCCCGCAGCGCGGAGGAAGGGAAAAGCATGCTGGCCGAGGAGTTCAACCACGACGCCGCGGCCATGGGCTACCCTTACAGCATACAGCAAGCCGAGGTGGAAATTCTGGGCGGCTATATAGGCGAGGGCTATGGAATTCCCACCTCTGCCGGCATGGAGGCCATGCGGCTGTTGGCCGCCAGCGAGGGACTTTTGCTGGACCCGGTGTACACCGGAAAAACCATGGCCGCCTACATAGACCTTGTGCAAAAGGGCTTCTTTTCGGAGGAGGAAACCGTGGTGTTTTTCCATACCGGGGGCACACCGCTGTTGTTTTTAAACAGCGTGGAAGCTTGGATACAGCAAGACAAACAGGCAAAACAGGGTGGTTAGCAAAGCCCCTGCCTGCGCCGGGGCCGGTTTTTCGGCGGGCCATATTTAGGGAAAGGATGAGGGAAAATGAAAGTTGTAGTAGTTGGAGGAGGCTGGTCGGGCTGCGCCGCGGCTGTTTGCGCCCAAAAGGCGGGGGCCGAGGTTACCCTGTTGGAACGCACCGATATGCTGCTGGGCACCGGGCTTGTGGGGGGCATTATGCGCAACAACGGGCGCTTTACCGCCACCGAGGAGTGCATTGCCCTTGGCGCGGGAGATTTGTTTGAGGTAATAGACGAAAACAGCCGCCACAAGGGCATTGAATTCCCGGGGCACAAGCATGCCAACCTGTACGACATTGCCACCACCCCCGCCGCCATTGAACGGCTGCTGCAAAGCAGGGGCATTGAGGTTGTGTTTGAAGCCCGCGTGTCTTCGGCCCGGGTGGAGGAAGGCAAGCTGCTGGGGGTTACCGCCAGTGATATGGAGTATAACGGCGATGTGTTTATAGACACCACCGGCACCGCTGGCCCCATGAACAACTGCACCAAATACGGCAACGGCTGCGCCATGTGCGTGCTGCGCTGCCCCAGCTACGGCGGGCGGGTAAGCCTTACCGGCCTTGTGGGCATACAGGAAGACAACGGCAAAAAAGACGACGGCACCACCGGCGCCATGAGCGGCTCGTGCAAGCTGCTGAAGGAATCGCTTGCGCCGGAAATTGTGGAAAAGCTGGACAGGGAGGGCGTTGTGGTCATTCCCATTCCCAAAGAGCTAACCGAAGACCACCTCTCCATCAAAGCCTGCCAGCAGTACGCCCTGCCTGCCTTTAAAGACAATGTAATTCTGCTGTACACCGGCCATGCCAAGCTGATGACCCCCTTCTTCAGCCTGCACCGCCTGCGCCGCATTCCCGGCTTTGAGAACGCCCGCTTTGAAGACCCGTATTCCGGCGGCAAGGGAAATTCCATGCGCTTTTTTGCCATGGCGCCGCGCGACGACGCTTTAAAGGTAACCGGGGCGGAAAACCTGTTCTGCGGCGGCGAAAAGGCGGGCCTGCTGGTGGGCCACACCGAGGCCATTGTAACCGGCGCGCTGGCGGGCTACAACGCGGTGCGGTACCTAAAGGGCAACGAGCCGCTGGTGCTGCCCCGCAGCCTAGCCATAGGCGAAGCCATTGCCTATGTGCGCGAAGAGATGAAAACCCCCGAAGGGGCGGGCAAAAAATACACCTTCTCGGGCTCGGTGCTGTTCACCCACATGAAAGAGCTGGATTTGTACGAAACCGACGTTGCCCAAATTCAGCAAAAGGTAAAAAGCTGCGGGCTAGACCATGTTTTTGAAAACCCCGATGCCGAAATACCGGCAACGGCCTGAAATTGCCCGAGTGCAGGAAGCCCTTCCTTTATTATAAAGGAAGGGCTTCCTTTGCGCCTTGCCCGGCCCAGGCAAAGCCATGGGCCGGGCAAATTGGGGCGGTAATGGGGAAGGCGCCGGCAAAGCAGGGTCCGCGCACAGCATTTTGGCAGGCGGCGGCGCCAAGAGTTGTTTTTACCCTGCCCCCGCCGTATAATGAAAACATGGTTGCCCTGCCGGCAAGGGTGCGGCAAGCGGCGCCGGGGGCACAGCGTACCAAAGGGGTTGAAGCGGAATGAAGATAGTGCTGGTGATGGACCAGTTCGACAACCAGAACAACGGAACCACGATAACCGCCCGCCGGCTGGCGGAAAACCTGCGGGCACAGGGGCATACGGTAACCATATTGGCGGCGGGCCGCCCTGAGGAGGGAAAAATTTGCGCCCAAAAGCACCATGTGCCATTTTTGAGGGGCTGATTGAAGCGCAGGGGATGTGCTTTGCAAAGCCGGACCCCGCCCTGTATTACGCCGCGTTCAACGGCGCGGATATTGTGCATTTTTTTATGCCCTTCCGCTTTTGCCGCCAAGGGGAAAAATATGCCCGCCAAATGAAAATTCCCAGCATGGCGGCGTTTCATGTGCAGCCGGAAAACATCACCTCCTCCATATTTTTGGGCACAAACAAAAGGGTGAACAGCTGGCTGTACCACTGGTTCAACCGCCGGTTTTACAGCCGGTTTGGGCATTTTCACTGCCCCAGCAGCTTTATTGCGGTCCAGTTGAAGGAAAACGGCTACAAGTCCGAAACCCATCTTATTTCCAACGTGGTGTCCCGCGCCTTTTACCGCGCCCGCCTGCCCGGCCCCGCGGAATGGGAGGGAAAATTTGTTATTTTGATGATAGGCCGCTACTCCCGCGAAAAGCGGCAGGATTTGCTGATAAAGGCCGCCGGCAAAAGCCGCCACGCGGGCAGCATTCAGCTGGTATTTGCGGGCAAGGGCCCCGAGGCGCGGCGCTATAAAAGGCTGGGCGCCCGGCTGCCGGGCCGCCCGGTTATGAAGTTTATGGACCAGCAGGAGCTGCTGCAAACCATACACCGGAGCGATTTGTATGTGCATGCCTCCGACGCCGAAATAGAGGGCATCAGCTGCCTTGAGGCAATGGCCTGCGGGTTGGTGCCGGTAATTTCCGACGCCCCCCTTTCGGCCACCCACCAATACGCCCTTTGCCCCGAGAGCCTGTTTCGCGCCGGCGACGCCGGAGACCTTGCCGAAAAAATAGATTACTGGATAGAGCACCCGCGGCAAAAAGAGGAGATGGGCAGGCGCTACGCCCTGCAGCAGGGCCAAAACAGGGCGGACATCTGCACGAAAAAAATGGTGGAGCTGTACGGGCGGGTTATCGAGGCCGCCCGGATAAAAAAACCGGAGGCAGCCGGGCGGGTACGGCGCTTTTTGGCGCCCCGGCCCGAAAGGCTTGCCAGCCGGCTGCAGGCCTCCTCCGAAGTGCCCGCGGCCATAACCGCCCTACTTGCCGGGCTGGTGGCTTTTGTTTTGGCGGCGGTAAACCGGCTGTTTTTGGGCCTGCGCATAGAGGGGACGCAAAACCACCTGCGGGGGCTTAAAGGCGGCGCGGTAAGCGTGTGCAACCACATTCACCCGCTGGACTGCACCATGGTGAAACGGGTTTTCTGGAACCGAAAGCTCTGGATTATCAGCCTGCGAAAAAATTTTTACATGCCAATCGTCGGCGCGCTCATCAAGCTGCTGGGGGCGGTGCCGCTTGGCGGCAGCTTTGGCGAACAGGGGCAAATTCAGCAGCAGCTGGAGCGCCGTTTGCAAAAAGGGGATGTTGTACACTATTTTCCCGAGGGAATGCTGGTGCCCTATTACAGCGGCCTGCGCGGTTTGTGGGGCGGGGCGTTTGCGGCCTCGGTGCGCACCGGGTGCCCCGTGGTGCCCATGGTTTTGTGCCCGCGCAGGGGCAGGGGGCTGTACAGGCTGAAGCGCAAGCCCTGCCTGACGCTGAAAATATTGAACCCTGTGTACCCCGCCGCGGGGCTCTCCCCCAAAAAGGCCCGGCAGCAGCTGCAGCAAAGGGTGGAGAAAAATATGCGGGCCGCCCTCGAAGAGGCGCAGCGGTAAAGGCAGCGGGGTTTGCGCAGCCGCACGCAGGGCGGGCGGCCCAGGCTGCCCCGCACGGCGGGGCAGCGAAAGCCCCGGTGCAGGAATGTTCCGCCACGGCTGGCAAAAGGCCGGTAAAGGCCTTTCCGCACACCCCGCGCGGTTTGTTTTTCCGGCAGCAAAGCTGCCGGTGTATGGGGGTGTTTTGTGGCAGGCGGTTCCCGAAAGGCCGCCTGCAGGCCCCGCCCCGTAACATTTTGCCCCGGCGCTGCCCTGAATAAGCTTGCTTTGGGTAGGCACAAGGCTGCGGAAACCAATTTTGTGCCCGCTTTTAATTTTTAAGAATAGCGGGTACAATAAAAGCGGCGGCGCGCTGCCGGCCCTGCCGGGGGAAGCACGCCGCTGCGGTATGTGAAAACAGGCGGGAAGAAAGCGGGCGCGCGGCGCCGCTTTGAGGCGTTTTGGCCCGCCGCCGCCCGGCAAAAAAGCAACAGGAAGTGTTACAGTGAAAAAAGCTTTGCTGTACGGGGCCCTGGCCTCGTGTTTTTTTTCGTTTACCTTTGTGCTGAACCGCAGCATGAGCCTTTCCGGCGGGTACTGGATGTGGAGCGCCTGCCTGCGGTTTATTTTTATGCTGCCCCTGCTGGCGCTGCCGGTTTTAAAAAGCGGCAAAATGGGGGCAACCCTGCGGGCAATAAGGCAAAGCCCGGGGCCCTGGCTGCTGTGGAGCACCGCCGGCTTTGGGGTGGCTTTTTGGGCGCTTACCATGGCGTCTCAATATGAAACCTCCTGGTTCATTTCGGCGGCCTGGCAGGTTACCATTGTGGCGGGGGTGCTGCTTACCCCCCTGCTTGGGCAGCGGTTGCCCGTTAAAAATTTGCTGATGAGCGGTGTTATTTTGGCGGGCGTGTTTATTTTGCAGTTTTCGGTGCTGAACGGCAGGGCCGGGCAATTTTCGCTTGCGGCGCTGGGGCTTATTTTGGTGGCCGCCTTTGCCTACCCGCTGGGCAACCGCAAAATGATGGCGGTGTGCCCGCCGGGGCTTTCCACCGTGCAGCGGGTGTTTGGCATGGCCCTGTGCAGCATGCCCTTTTGGCTTGTATTTTCGGGTTTTGCACTTTTCAAAAAAGGGCTGCCCGCGGGTGGCCAGGTGTTGCAGGCTTTTCTGGTGGCGCTGTTTTCAGGGGTAGTGGCCACCACCCTTCTGTTTAAGGCAACCGAAATGGTAAAGCAAAACCCAAAGCAGCTGGCGGTTGTAGAGGCAACCCAGGCGGGGGAGGTTATTTTTACCCTGCTGGGGGGCGTTTTGCTTTTGGGCGATGCGCCGCCCAGCCCCGTTGGCTTTGTGGGCATGGGGGTTATTGTGCTGGGCATGGTGGCCAGCAGCCTTCTTTCGGCGCACTAGTGCCGGGCCCTGCTGCCCCAAGGGCAGGCCCGCTTGCCAAAACCGGGACAGCGATAACGCGCTTATTACAGAAGAGGGCCAGCCCCTATTTGGCAAATGAAAAAACAGATATGATGCTTTGTCAAGTCGCCGGAACGCCCAGGCGGCAATGAACCAGCAGCCGGGCCTCGCCCAATCGCAATTCTGATGATAAAATCAAA